>JBCDFA010000190.1:0-14372 GCA_039178835.1 Chloroflexota bacterium | reverse complement strand
GTCCAAGTAGCCATTGAGAGGTTGTTATGGATGATGATTTTACTTTTGATTGGGTTGTTTTAGCACCTATTGATGATGTAACAACGGTTGTTGAGCAAACATGTGTCAAACATAGCTTTAATGGCACGTGGTTTGAAAGCCGTCCTGAGGGTTTTCCAGTGAAGGGTTGCCGTATCACGCTCATGGATGGCAGCACGCTAGCAGTATTAACACTTCAGGGATACTATGAGGATCAAACACATCTACGACTACAACCTGCTGCTCGTGCAATGGATCAGGCAAAAGATGTGGCAATACTTGCGGATGATCTCTACCAGGCATTTCGCGCTACCGAATGGATGCCATCAGATCATCAGCTCTTTGAAAGCACGCCGCGGTTTATGCGCCCACAAGGCTTTCGACCACGGCCAAATTTGGCAGGCCGGGCCGAGTAGTGTGTTATGCTTTCCGGTGGTTTGTCTGCTGCGATAAATTCTGGACGGCCGCTTGGAGATCTGGATACGAGGGTATCGCACTTAAATCGACACCTAGCCCAACAATTGTTTGTGCCACTTCTGGACGTACCCCAACCAGTGATACAGTCGCGCCTAACATACGCACAGCATCTGTTGTTTCTAGCAATACCTGCGACACGTGCGTATCAACAACTGGGACACCAGTAATATCGATGATAACGGAATGCGCTTTCCACGCCTCTACCATCTCTAATACATTTGTTTGAAATGTAGTAGCGCGTATACTGTCTATGGAACCGATAAGTGGCGCGACCAGTACACCTTGTAGTACGGGGATGATGGGTGCGCTTAGTTCTCGTACCATATCCTGACTCGTTTGTAAATCAGTTACTGTTTGTTCTAATGCTGCTTCACGCCGCTCAACTGTTTGTAATGCCTCTTGAAGTGATGCTGTCCGTTCCGCAATTAATGTCTCTTGTGTTTTTTGCACTTCCTCTAGTTCTTGCTCACGTGTCTGCGCAATAAGGAGGCTGTCACGAAGCGTCATGCTCGTTTGTAAGTAACGAAGAACCCAGGTCCATAATGCGATTAGCACAGGTATGACTAACAACATGGAAATAAAAGTTATCTGAGCACGTTGCTGGACCTGTTGTCCCTGGTCAACAGCACGACTCTGGAGATAATCAAGCAATTCCTGAGTACCACTGGCATATACTGCTTTGTATGACTTGTATTCTTCGCTAAGTAAAATCGCACGAGCCTCCTCTGGACGCCCCTCTCTTACAGCCTGAAATGATTGTAGTTCCATATCCACAAGTTGCATATTTGCACCATCAATTTTTGTGCTAATTTGCGACACAATGTCGGTTGGAACTAAACTGACTGCCTCTTTAATTGCTGCATCAAGTTGGGGGACCAGATATTGATACCGCTCTTCCCAGTCCGACTCCTCAGTCATGGCCGACATGATTGCAGCCATGGTTGACACTTCATCGAGATAAATGATTTCACCCCGCAATTGATAGAGACGCTCATTCTCCGGCAGAATGGTGCGAACAACATCATACGACACGAAGGTGTTCCATCCCAACCAACCGATCACGCCCATTGTGAGGACAAGGTTCACAACCAGGATTATGGCAGGTTTTTGTAATCTTCCTCGGTTCGATTGAGGGCGATGAGTCGGTACACTGTCAATCGTCTCAGATGTCTTGGATAAAGGAAGTGACATATCTTCTCACCTCTATAGTGACATTGCAGTAGTATTGGTGTAGTAGTGTCTGGCAAATATTGCCTGTCATACGCGGTGTAGCTTACTCAATTTCCGACAACACAAGCAAATCGGCTAAAGGGGATAAGCTTATCAAAATCGTAGCATTCACATTTCAGATTGATACACCTATCAATCTCGTGAACTACTGATTGTTGTAAAAGGGGAAGTAGAGAACAGTTTGTGAAGAGGCGCATCCTAACTTGGGTAGAGATGGCCTTCTTCAACACGTATGGTTCGGGCGTGTTCCAGAAATGCGCCATCAAACTCGCTCATACCGGTCGCTGTGATAAGGGTCTGTTGCGTGGGTCGTCGAATTACCTCTAACACATGGGCTTGTCGGGTTGTGTCTAATTCAGACAGGACATCATCGAGCAGTAAGACCGGTGCTTCACCCGTGCGTGCTTCCATCATTGTTGCCTCCCCAAGCTTAAGAGACAACGTTGCGGCTCGTTGCTGACCACGTGAGCCATAGGTGCCAACCGACATCTCTCCCATTGTTAATACCAGATCATCGCGATGTGGTCCGACTAGTGTCTGTCCCCGCCCAATCTCCTCATCACGTACACGTTCTAATTGGGCCAGAAACGCATCAACAACAGCGTGATAGGTTGCATCTTTGGTCATACCTGCGATGGTACTCTGATACGATCCAATCAGCGGGTCAGCTTTTGCGGTTACCTTTTGAAAAAGTGGGCCTACGATTCCATTCAACTCCTCTACTGCCTTTAAGCGTTCGTGTATGATATATGCCCCAGCGCGACTCAATTCCTGGTTCCAGAACTCAAGTTCCTCGGTTGCACTACGGACTGGACGCCGCCCCTCCCGCCAGGATCGTAACAGGCTGTTACGCTGCTGCACGACCTTGTTGTAGTGTGATAGTGTACGCAGATACCGGCCATCAAGTTGCGAAAGCATCACGTTCAGATACTGGCGACGCTCTGTTGGTCCGCCAGATACCAGCGCTAGATCTGCCGGAGTAAATAGCACCACACGTAGATGCCCCACAAGATCCATCGCACGTACTGCCTTGCGGTCAACACGCACTGTTTTCACTGATGTCCCGAGCAGATGCCCCTCTTCGGCTATACGCCTTTGTACGAGTACTTCCAAACGCACCCCACCATCTTGGCGTTGGACAGCACAGCGCAACTGGGCGAAGGGAGGTACCCCAATATCACCCTGAGCATCCCAGCGAACTATCTCACGATCAGCACTGGTGCGAGGAGAGCGTGTCGTTGCCAGGTAGAAGAGAGCTTCCAGAATTGTTGTCTTTCCAGCTGCATTTGGACCATACAGCAATGTGACACCAGACGAGAGTTCCAACTCGAGTCGTTCATAGTTCCGAAAGTCGCGTAGACTCAGTTGGGCTACATGCATAGCTGTTCCATCATAAATAGCTTCTGTACTTTTAAGACCATCATCATTATTGCATTAGCGCTCTCTACTTCTCAAGAGCGAAGGAGTTGGAGTTGCCGCAATGTTTGCATATCACCACATCCGCTGCAGAACATGGCGATACGAAGTTCAGCCAGATAGGCTCGCAATCCCTCAATAACTGCTTCTGTGCCGCGCTCCTGAACGGCACTTCCGAGTGCAGGTTTCGCTGTCGCCGCCAGATCTGCTCCAAGTGCTATTGCTTTGGCGATATCGATACCACTGCGTACACCGCCACTTCCAATCACACAGGTATTGGGCAATGCAGCGCGTATCTGTGAAATAGCATCGGTCGTTGGAATACCCCATCCCGCAAACGCCGCTGCGATATGGACGCCAATATCCTGTGTTTGGCGGAAGCGCTCGACTTCACTCCAGCTTGTTCCTCCGGCACCAGCAACATCAATGCCCCACACGCCAGCATTCACCAATCGTCTGGCCGTCTGGGCACTGATTCCATTGCCTACTTCCTTGACAATCACAGGTACACCAACCTTTGCACACACTTCCTCGATGCGGTGGAGTAATCCCTTGAAGTTGGTATCACCCTCAGGTTGGATCGCCTCTTGAAGCGCATTCAAGTGCAAAATCAGTGCATCAGCTTCGATCATTTCGACTGCATGCCGACACTCGTCCACACCATAGCCATAGTTCAGTTGGACCGCACCTAAGTTTGCCAGTAATGGAACATCTGGTGCAACACGACGGACCTGATAGGTGTAGGCAAGACTACTGTCCTGAACGGCAGCCCGTTGTGAGCCAACCCCCATGGCCAACCCAAGTGACTGCACAGCTTCAGCAATTGCTGTGTTGATATACGCGACATCGCGAGCGCCGCCTGTCATGGAACTGACCAATAATGGAGCGCGGAGTGTCTTGCCTAGAAGTGTCGTTGAGGTATCAACTTCACTCAGGTTGAGATCTGGCAATGCTTCATGTGGCAAACGATAATCTGCAAAACCTGTCTCAATACCCTTCGCTTTCACATCCTCATCTAGAACAATACGGACATGATCACTCTTGCGGCTAACAGTACGATCATTGTTTGTCATAGGTTCTACGCTCTTGTAAGAGGAACATCTGTGTGTCACTCACTAGGTGTCGGATACGTGGATTGTGCTATGTAGCAGCAAGTATAGCACATCTTTTCCATGACCACCTGGAAAAGTGTAGTACAATAAATAAATGGCCTGAGCATCGATAGTAGTTTGCCCACCATTCTACTATCAACACTCAGACCTAAGGTTGGGGAACCTGTCGGGCCGGGACAACCTCGTGGATGCTAAGATTGTCCCGACTTCCGACGAAGTGAATTAGAGGGACACTATATAAGACGAACAGAACCCTCAATTTGTTCCTGAGAATCCGATGAGATTATGCTCATTTCACTTTGTGTTTAACAGTGGCTGAATGAGGCGTATTGCATATTGTTTGTACGAATCAGCTCGTGCCTGGTCTTGACGACGCCAGATTGAAATGGGAATGTATTTCAAAATCTCGTAGAGCAGATAAAATTGCCGTCGGATTATCGCAGCCGGTGACTCATCGCGCGGTGAACCATAGCCCTGCCAGAATGATGGTTCACTTATTCCGCAGTAATCAAGCACCGCAAATTCGATCTCAACATCGCCCCAGAGCGCCCGATCAAAGTCAACTAGCCCCGTCACATTGCCCGCAGCATCAACCAGAATGTTTTGGCTCCATACATCCATGTGTAACAACCGTGGTTCGACTGAGCGCCCAAAACATGTTTGGTGGTATACCAACAGGTCGCGCAGTGCATCGACAATGACTGTATCATATCCACCACAGGCCACTACATCATCGAGCAGTGCATTCCACATCATAGCAAACGCCTTGCCCCACGTTGGTTGTGGCACCATTGGGCGATGCGCTCCGAGGTAACCATACTTCCCCTCCGCTATATGCACATCAGCCGTGAGTCGGTGGATCTGTTGGAGGTAGCCCCCAACTTGTTCCAGTACACGATCATAATCGGTGTGTGAAAAATGTGTTATTTCACTCAATGGCTGGCCAGAGAGCACTTCCAGCAAGACATAGTCACGATCTATCAGATGACGGTCAAAATCATATGCCACAATGTCTGCAACAGGGACACTGGTATGTTCCTGTAGAAGTTGATGGAGTGCTGGTTCCTGTCGCATCATCAGGCGCTCATAAAAGAGGAGACCGATGTCATCAGGTGGTGCGATACGCAGGATAAAATGACCAAGATTGCTCTTGACCCAATATGATGTGTTGTGTTTTCCGGTTGTAACACGGGCAAACTGCAACGATCTGGCAGCTTCCCCAAGCTGTTGACTCACAAGAGTCGTTAACACATCAGAGGAAAATGTCTCAGGCATACACACGACTCCTTATCATCATCAAAGCTGCCACAGGCTCTAATCTGGCTCTGGTGCCATGCCAATGAGCATCACCAGCCGTTGTGAACCGGTATTGATGACACTATGCACGACATCTGCCGGGGCCCAGATAACCATGCCCTCACCAGCTTCGCTCGTCTCTTCACCAATAGTGAATGTGCCACTTCCCTCAATGATGAAATAGCATTTGTCTCGCCCCGTGTGTAAATGCGCATCCTGACTCTGCCCAGGCTCCAGACAATCCATTCCGACGAGCATACGAGGACTCTGAAACAACGTCGTTTTGAAAAAGCGGGTTGGGTTGCTCCCGACATGGTCTCGATAATCGGTAAAATAGCGCATGGTCACACCTCATTTCCAGGTAAGAGTTGCAGGACACTCAGGTATACGTAATACTATGGATCAATTATCCAGTACGGTCAATAGAAAAGGAGCCCCGTATGCAATTTCGTGATGTCGTTTTGAAACGACGGATGGTACGCAACTTTGCCGATACACCAGTTGCACCAGAGTTGATCGATCAGATGCTTGACCTTGCGCGCCACGCGCCCAGTGCTGGTTTTACCCAGGGTCAGTCTTTTATCGTGGTGACACGACCAGAGATGAAACAGTCTATCGCAACGTTGTGTGGGGAAGAGCATTATGTTGAGAAAGGCTTTGATCGCTTCATTTCCGGCGCGCCCGTGATTGTGGTGCCCTGCACGAGCGAGTCAGCATACCATCGTCGCTATCAGGAGGCCGACAAAGTTTCAGATGATGGCACAGAGATGGAATGGCCTGTACCCTACTGGCATATGGATATTGGTTGTGCCGTGATGATTTTGTTGTTGGCGGTCGTCGATGAAGGACTCGATGCGGGCTTTGCCGGTATATTTGATATTCCTGCGTTGCGTGCACTACTCAACATCCCCGATGAGATAGTGCCAGTAGGGGTTATCCCTATCGGATATCGTGTGCCGGATAAGCGTTCACCATCGCTCAAGCGGGGACGCAAAGCTGAAGCTGAGTATATCCATCGTGAAATGTGGTAAACGGACGGAAGCGCCCAGAAAAACAGCGCCGAGGATGTTTCACATCGGCGCTTTCATCTTTATCAAGAGAATAAACAATTAGACATTACATACCCAGGCGGAAATGCAAAATCCCCCAGCGTAAATAGCCTTTGTTTCCTGCTTCGATCCAATGCCCCAGACCCTTGAGCATAGTGTCTACATACTCCTGAGACACTTCATTGACTATTTCATCATACCGACTCTGCAATTCATCTCGTACTCGACTATAGTGGTTTACTAAATGTTCTGAGAAGTCAATAATCTCTACTTCGATAAAACCAAGATCACGAGCTACCCGTCGATAGAACTCATACGATCCGAGGCTATCAAGGTGAATACGGTTGAGTACTGGCTGGAGTACGCCCTTCGGACACTCATCGCCCTGCATCGGGTCGGTGAAGATAAAGCTTCCACCAGGTCTGAGCACACGACGAACTTCTTCAAACACTCGCCGACGGTCGCCACTATGCAGGATGGCATCCTGTGCCCATGCAACATCAAACATCGACTCTTCATACGGCAGTTCCTCGAAGTTGCCGTCAGTCACCTCGATCAGGTGGGACAGGCCTTGAGCCTCGTTCAAGAGTCGGTTTCGTTCATTCTGGGCTTCGCTCAGATTCAAACAAGAAATCCGGCAGCCAAATTGTTTGGCCAGGTAGCGAGCGGCACCACCATAGCCAGCACCAATATCCATAATTGAGGCATCCTGATCGACAGCGCCCAGCGTTTGTGTCATCTTTTGCACAGTGCGCTGGCTGGCCGTAAAAATATCTTCATCGGGGGTGGTATACATGCCGATATGAATATCTTCACCACCCCAGATCGTCGCATAAAAGCGATCTGCATCGGAACTGTTATAGTAGTTCTGGGCGGTTTTGACAACCGAGGAATACAGTTCCGTCGTGTCACGAGAATTATCTAGATGATAGTGCTTATCGGCAACATGAATAAAGAAATCTGGTTCGGCTTCGTGGTAGGTTTCCTGAAAATCGCCATATGTTTTGACCCGTTGAAAGCCAACCTCTTGCATCAGTTCTTGTACATACTTTTTGCGGATAGGGCACATGTTGAGATGGAATACCGAGTCGTCAGGGAACTCGTATTTAAACCTGGCGAGTCCATCATCAATGTGCTCTGGCTGTACCTTGATGTTTTCTCCACAGTAGTAATAGACGTGACTAGGTTTGCGGTCATGATCGAGCAGTGTATCATAGTTACGCTGATCCAGAATGAGGATTCCATCATGACGCAGGGCTGCGTAGAATTCAGCAAGACATCGACGTCGATCCTGTTCTGAGAACAAATGCGTAAAAGAATTGCCCAGACACACAATGGCATCATATTTGCCGTGGATATCACGATTGAGCCAGCGCCAATCGGAGTGTACGGTGCGCAGAATAAAATCCTGTTCACGTGCATTTTCAAAGGCTTTTGCCAGCATGGTTGGGCTGCCATCGACACTGGTCACATCAAACCCGGCTTTTAGTAGTTGTACCGAGTGGAAGCCGGTGCCTGTGGCAACATCGAGCACTCTATGTACATTATGTTCGCGCAATACACGAATAAAAAAATCGCCCTCACTCTTTGCACGCGCATCCCAGTCGATCAACGCATCCCATTTTCCAACGAAATCGTGTACGTACTCCAGTTTGTAATGATCTGTCTTGCGTACTTTGGTTGGATTCGGTCCATAAACCTGTTGTTCCAGCATGGTCAGATTGTACTCCTTTTCTACGAGATTTCCAAAGGCGTAGATACAGACGAAATCAGCCATCTGGGTCCCTGGCACAAGAAATCTTCTGTATTTGCGAAAGCAGAGACACTGCAACAGTGCACGTAACTGTTTCCCAAAAACACAGAAGACTTGTAGTGAATTCTATACGGTTGAACAAGAAAGCTTGCTCTCTCCGCGGGCTGCCTCCTTACCAGCCCATGCCAAACACCCCCATAGTTGTGTAAACGTATGGTCTCATTTTAACGGATATGATTTTCAACTATGGACGACAACGCTCTTACTATATACGCTTGTGGTAAATAATGCAAACGCTTGGGAATGGGTAATTTCCAAAAATACTAGATGGAATGTGGGTTTTTGCATTGCTAGATTTCCGCAAACATATACATATCAGTATAGAAATGTAGTCAAACGAGATATTTGTGTGTATAATAATATGAAGGAGAAGCCCTCTATTCTACCCTTTACAAACACCAGCGGCTTTCATCCATTTGATCCTTCAAGTTGGTTTGATTTGTGCTTTCTCGCATATGTCCAGGAGAGGATTATTTGTATGACAGAGCTTTATTCTCAACATCCTGATCGATCTCACACAAGACAGCATGCAGTCGTGATAGGTGGCGGTATTGCTGGACTGCTTGCCGCACGGGTACTCACCGATCATTTCGACCGTGTAACGATTATCGAACGTGATGCGTATCCTGATAGCCCGAATCATCGCAAAGGTGCACCACAATCGCGTCACGCTCATATCTTAATGGTGCTTGGTCGTAACATTATCGATAGCCTGTTCCCTGGCATGATTGATGAACTCCGAGCCAATGGTGCTTTTTCAGTTTATGATGCGACCCCAACAGCTTTTATTTCACCAGTAGGAAAATTGTTGCCCACCCCATTCAAAGGCGAATTTATGTCCTTCAGTCGGGCCTTTCTTGAGTGGCATATCTGTCAGCGTCTAAGTCGGCAGGAACGCATTCGTTTTATGACCGGATGTGAAGTGACAAATGTGCAGTCAACACCAGATCGAACACGTGTGACAGGGGTGCACATACGTCATCGTAGTGTTGACCAAGAAGTAGCACACCTCAGTGCCGATCTGGTGGTCGATGCCAGTGGACGTTTCTCAAAAGCACCTGAGTGGTTAACACAAATGGGATATGATGTCCCACCGGAGGAACAAATTAACTCGGATATTGGGTATGCGTCACGGTTGTATGAGAAACCTACAAACTTTCCGGCTGCGTGGGATGCGCTGGTTGTGAATGTGCGCCCGCCCTCTATTCCACGGTCTGGTGTCCTGCTTCCCATTGAGCACAATCGCTGGCAAGTGACTCTGGGTGGTAGTGCCGGTTCTTATCCCCCACTCAATGAGCAAGGATTTTGTGAATGGGCTCGTAGTCTCGCCGACCCTAGCCTGTATGAAGCCATTCGCGTGGCAAAACCTATCACGCCCATTCGAGGGTATCGTATACCGGAAAACTGGTTCCGCCACTTTGAAAAACTAGACCGTTGGCCACAGGGATTTATTGTCACTGGTGATTCAGTGTGCGCTTTTAATCCAACCTATGGTCAGGGAATGACGGTCAGTGCACAAGAAGCATTGGTACTTGATGCGTGTTTACATAAGCAACGCGTGTCTGCGAAAATGAACTTTGAACGGCAATTTCAAAGGCAAGTCGCCCAAACAGTTGTTGAACCCTGGTTGCTTGGTACCGGTGAAGATCTACGTTGGCCCAATGTCACACTACAAGGTGCACCACCTCGGCCAGAAATGAAGTTGATCCAAAAGTATGTACATCTAGTGTTCCAGCAAGCCCGCGAGGACTTTGTGGTGAGCCAAATATACTTTGATGTTCTCAATATGATCCTCCCTTCCAAATCATTGATGAGTAGTAAGATCCTAATTCGTGTACTGGATGGTGCAATACGGCGCCGCCTTAAACGTAAAAAGTCGCATGATGATCATCCTGGTCCACTTGCACTTTCGCCAGAAGCTATTGCTGATTTGCAGTCGCGCCCAGCAGAACGCTATGTTCCAGCAGAAAAAGAGCACACCGTCCTGCATGCCTGATCTGAAAGTGACACATTTCACGACATTGACATAAGAGATTAGTGAGTGTACACTAACCTTGTGAAACAAACACCTGCTGATACACATACACGCTTGTCTGCTGAAGAGCGCCGTGAGGCTATTCTCAAAGCAGCCATTCATGAGTTTGCTATATTAGGTCTGCACGGCGCATCGACAGAGTCCATTGCAGCGCAAGTTGGTATTTCACAGCCATACATCTTTAAGATCTTTGGCACTAAGAAAGACCTCTTTGTTGCTGCAATGGAACGTGTCTATGACCTTATTCTTATGACATTTCAGCAGGGCTTGCAACGCAACAACGAGGACCCGTTGGAAGGCATGGGAGAAGCCTTTGAGCAACTCGTAGAAGAAAACGACGAGATGTCTTTCATTATGCAGGGTATGGCAACGGTCAATGATCCAGACATCCAACGTGCAACGCGTCGGCGCTTCCGTGAATTGTATGATTTTGTACGCGAACATGGACAGGTGGATGATCTTGAAATACGAAAGTTTCTTGGTTCAGGATTTTATCTGACTTTTGTAAAGGCGATTAACTTCGAGCCAGAGCGTGTAGACGAAGATTAGTTTGTTGACAAAATTTTTTATGTATAAAGTAGTGAGTATTCACTAAATTAAGTATGGAGGAAGCCATAATGACTCGTAATCAACCACTCTTCAATACTACTCCAATCGAAAACCATGCTATTGTTATTGGAGGAAGTATCGCCGGAATGCTTGCAGCACGGGTCTTGTCTAATTATTTTACTCAAATAACCATAATTGACCGAGATATCTTTCCTGACGCTCCTGCTCATCGTAAAGGTGCCCCTCAGTCGCATCATGCCCATGGGCTACTTGAACGTGGACACATGATCATCGAACAACTTTTTCCTGGTATCACTGAGGAGCTTCAGTCGAATGGTGCTTCTTCTTTTCGTCATGTTGTTCCACTGGCACTTGTATCACCTGCTGGCAAGTTACAAACCGAAAAGGCCGATGATGAGTCGGTCTTTTTTAGTCGTTACTTTATGGAGTGGCATATCCGCCAGCGCCTCACAAAACAGGCAGGCATCCGTTTCATCAGCAACTGTGAAGTAACCGACCTCCTTGCAACACCAGATCAACAACGTGTTACCGGGGTCCGTATGCAACATCGGGGGGGCGACAATCAAGTGGAGATGTTGGAGGCTGACCTGATCGTCGATGCGAGTGGTCGTCACTCGAAAGCCCCTGAATGGCTGGTAAGTATGGGCTACGCGTCCCCCCCCGAGGAAACTATTAACTCAGAAATTGGCTATGCCTCACGCTTCTATAACAGACCAGCGGATTTTCCTGCCGACTGGGAGGGTATTATTATCAATGGTCGCCCACCGCACAATCCCCGCGCTGGCTTGATTCTGCCTATCGAACATGAGCGTTGGCATGTGACAATGGGTGGCTTTGCAGGAAACTACCCGCCCACCGACGAAGTAGGTTTTCTTCAGTGGGCTCGTGATCTTGCCGATCCAAGTATCTATGAGGCGATCCGTATTGCTGAACCGATTACCCCTATCAAGGGTTTCCGTACACCCTCCAACCGCTTGCGCCACTTTGAACGACTAGATCGTTTACCAGAGCGCTTTGTTGCGACAGGTGACTCTGTCTGTGCGTTCAACCCGATTTATGGCCAGGGAATGACCACAAGCGCACTTGATGCCTTAGCTCTGGATGAAAGCCTTCGTCAACAACGACTGCGCCCACAATCTGGCTTTGAACTACGATTTCAACATCGTATTGCCCAGACGGTCGCAGCAGCATGGCTTATCGCAACAGGCGAAGATTTGCGCTGGGAAGGGATTCAACTGCAAGGTGCAAAGCCACGCTTTGGGTTGCGGTGGACTCAGCGCTACATGAATCTGGTGCTGCAACAGGCTTGCGAAGACGTCATTGTGAGTCAGGCATACTTCAACGTCCTGAACATGATCGATGTACCCGAGTCGCTGATGCATCCACGTGTGCTAAGTCGCGTGTTTGCTGGTACACTGGCCCGTGCATTCAGAAACACTCCAACGAATCCAAACGACCCAGGTCAGTTTGCGTTATCACCTGAAGCCATTGCGACGCTTCAGGCGCGAAAGGGGTTTCATAATGTCTAATACGCTTGAGGAACGCATTACGCATGGATACGCCGACAGCAATGGTGTCAAGATTCACTATGTCAGTCTGGGCGAAGGGCCGCTAATCGTCATGGTGCACGGTTTCCCCGACTTCTGGTTTACGTGGCGATACCAGATGGAAGCATTGGCTGAACACTACCACGCTGTTGCCATTGACCTGCGTGGCTACAACCTCAGCGACAAGCCCAAAGGTGGTGAAAACTATGTGATGCCATTGTTGGTACAGGATGTGCAGGCTATCATTCACCATCTTGGCTATGAACGTGCGACAGTTGTTGGACACGACTGGGGTGGTGCTATTTCCTGGCAGGTAGCCATGCATCTTCCAGAACTCGTAGAGCGACTCATTATTCTTAACCTGCCCCATCCGCGTGGTATGGCCCGTGAAATGGCACATAATCCCCAGCAACAACAAAACAGCGAGTATGCCCGTCAGTTCCAGCAAGAAGATTCTCATCTTCATATCACACCTGAGCGGCTCATCAGTTGGATACCTGATGAAGATGCTCGTTCACGTTATGCTGAAGCACTAGAACGTTCTGATCTTGAAGCAATGCTACACTACTACCGTCAGAACTATCCACGGGAGCCCTATACAGAAGATCCATCTTCTGTGGTAAAAGTCCAGGCACCAGTACTAATGATTCATGGCTTGGAGGATCAAGCCTTGTTGGCAAGTGGTTTGAATAATACATGGGAGTGGCTCGAAAAGGATTTGACCCTTGTGACCATTCCGGGGGCAGGCCATTTCGTGCAGCAGGATGCACCAGAGCTAGTAACACGGTCCATGCTGAGTTGGCTGAATCGATAATCGATAGTGCACAAAGCGTAAGGACGTTTACACAGGCGTCCTTACTGCTCTTCCTGGCATTCCTACATCTTATGACCGATGTTTGATAATGTGTGGTGTGGTATGCTCTCTTAGGTTACACTGGTAACAAACAGAATTCTCGGAGTCCTTGGTATGGGTCATGGAAAAATAGGTTCAAGAATGACAGAGTTTCGTACTACCAAACAAGGAACCAGTGTGCCCTGTATACGGCTCATTATGTGAGGCAGTAGACGAAGTCAAAGATTGATATAGACTGTGGGCACACATATCGTCCACAGTCTTTTTGATTCTCAAGCAACAATAATAAAGGGGGGATCTGTGTTGCGAAACAGTGAGTTTACCGTTCCAAACGCCTATCAGTACAATCAATCACGAACGTGGCGCTGGATTCTTTCGCATGTCTTACGTTACTGGCATTTTGCGCTTATCGCTCTTGTGAGTTATGTTGTTGGATGGATTGTGTTCGCGCAGGCACGGGTGGTGATTGGGCAGGCCGTAGAGGTCATGCTCTCTCCCGACAGTGGCGCCCTCCTCAACATTGCCCTCCTTGTGTTTATTCTACTTGCCACCGATGGCATTTGTATGCTGTTAGGTGCTCTCATGGCCGAGAATGTTGCTGTACGCTTCGAGACCGACGCACGTCAGGAACTATATATCAGCTTGCTTGGGAAAAGTAAAACCTTCCACGACCGCCAGCGCGTTGGCGATATTATGGCCCGTGCTACGGACGATACCCAGCAACTCAGCAACATGATTGTTCCCGGTAGTACGCTTCTCTTAGAAGTTATCCTAGGTTTTATTGTGCCGATAGCTTTTATCGCCAGTATCAACGCTGAACTTGTCATCGTGCCAATCTTCTTTGTGGTCGCCTATATTGTGGCTGTGCGGGTCTACCTTCGCAAACTCAACCCCGCCGTGAAAGGGCAACGTGAGCATTATGGCAAGATGAACGCTGGTCTGGAAGAAACCATTTC
>JBCDFA010000189.1:0-14388 GCA_039178835.1 Chloroflexota bacterium | reverse complement strand
GCCTCAAGTGTGAATATAGGTTGAACGTTACATGATACAATACGAGTGCCACAGAGTTGTTGCATTACCCTGATTCGTGTCGTCGTTGACTCTTCCATCAGTTGAATTCATTGTTTTAAGTTAATTATAAGTTAGTTGACAAAATAGATCAAGTATATTAAGATTGTAACATCGATAAACTCATTTCGCTGAATGATCTGAGTGTAAGGCATTGTAGCGCCTGTTCGATGATCTTGCCGACGTGGAAGAAGCCCTGTATCTGTAATGTTATAGATAGGTTAAGGGACATAATGGATCTATCGACAGTTACGTTTCATTGGAACGAAGAAGAAATACATCGTCTGAACGATACATTTATTGATAAATCGCCAGAGCATATTCTTGATTGGGCCACCAAACAGTTTGAGCAGGATGTTGTGCTGACATGTAGTTTTGGTGGCCCGTCTGGTATGGTGTTATTGGATATGTTATCCCAGCTAGGTCGCGGGACACCGGTTGTGTTTCTCGATACCGATCTCCTCTTTCCAGAGACCTATACTCTGGCTGAGGCTGCTGCCCAGCGCTACGGTATTACGATTGAGTGTCGTCGTCCGGCATTGTCACTAGACGAACAGTCCGATCAATTTGGCCCACAGCTCTATGAGCACGATCCTGATCGTTGTTGTGGTATTCGTAAGGTGCAGCCACTGGCTGATGCATTGCGCCCGTACCATGCGTGGATCAGTGGGATTCGTCGTGACCAGTCGTCGTCACGTTCACAGGTGTCCTTGATTGAATGGAATAGACGGCATCAAGTGCTGAAACTCAACCCATTGGCATTCTGGACTGAACGTGAAGTCTGGTCGTATATTCATAAGCACGATGTGCCGTACAACCCACTACTCGATCAGGGGTATTCCAGCTTAGGATGTACCCCCTGTACCCGTCGCCCACAGAGTCTTGATGATCCGCGCTCTGGGCGCTGGGTTGGGTCCGGCAAGACCGAATGTGGGATTCACATCTAAGGGTGTGTAGTGCAGGACGAGGAGTTGAGGAGGGAAGTTCGTATCTTCTGGGACAACGGTCGATTTAGTGAAGCTAATCAGCACTAGTATTTGTCGTAGGGTGGTACACTATACAAGGGTTACGCAAACTTCTATTGCTTCCGCTACATTATCTACGGCTGAGAAGGAAGTGTATCTATGTCTGACAAGAATAATGCCAATCCAACCAAGGTTGAACAGCTAAAAGTTGAGAATGATGGGCTTGGTGGTTTGCTGTTCGACGAAATCGCCGATACGACATCTGACCATATTTCGGAAAATGCGTATCAATTGCTCAAGTTCCATGGCAGTTATCAACAAGATGATCGAGATCTGCGAAAGGAACGCAAACAGCAGGGACTTGATCGTGATTGGCAGTTTATGGTGCGTACCAAAACCCCTGGTGGCCGTATGACTGCTGAACAGTATTTGGTCGCTGATGAGATGGCATCAATGTATGGTAACAATACCTTGCGTATCACCACGCGTCAGGGCATTCAGTTTCATGGTATTGGTAAGTCGAATCTCAAGAATCTGATTCGTGCACTCAATGAACGTTGGATCACTACGTATGGTGCGTGTGGTGATGTGTCGCGCAACACCATGACCTGCCCTGTGGCTGATCTTCTCCCTGGAAATACATTTGATTACCAGGCACTCGCACAAGAAATTAGCGATCAGTTTTTACCTGAGTCAACGGCGTACTATGAGTTGTGGCTCGATGGTGAAAAAATTCTTGCCGACGGGAAGCGGGTGCAAGTTGCTCCAAAGCGCGAGGAGTCGTTTTACGGTCCAAACTATTTGCCGCGCAAGCACAAGATGAGTATTGGCCTTCCTCACGACAATTGCATTGATATTTTTACCCATGATCTGTCGTTGGAGGCTGTGCTGGATGATGCTGGTATGCTACAAGGGTTCAATCTGCTGGCTGGTGGTGGTTTGGGGAGCACCCATGGCAAAAGCGAAACTTTCCCCCGCCTGGCAGATCGGATTGGCTTTTTGCCACCGGAACAGGCCGTTACTGTGCTGAAAACAGCTACCTCCATCTATCGTGATTATGGGGATCGTACCAACCGTCGTCATGCGCGTCTCAAGTATGTGCTTGAAGAACAAGGGGTTCCATGGTTTCAGGAAGAGTTGGCCCAACGCCTTGGTGCGCCTTTAGCACCGCCTGCTGATGTTCCCAAGTATGATGTGCAAGATCATCTGGGGTGGCAGCAACAAGCTGATGGCCAGTGGATGGTTGGTGTGTGGGTTGAGAATGGTCGTATCAAGGATGATGAACAGATATGGGTCAAAGCAGGGCTGCGTGCTATCGTGGAGGAGATTCAGCCCGAAGTGCGACTGACTGCTCATCACAATGTTATCCTCGTCAATATTCCCACGGAACTCCGCCCACGCGTCGAGGCACTCTTGACCGAGTATGACTTGTCGACAGGGAATGGTTCGTTAAGTGCTCTACGCCGTTATGCGATGGCCTGTCCGGCAATGCCCACCTGTGGCCTTGCCGTTGCCGAGAGTGAGCGGTATCTGCCAGATGTCATCACCGAATTAGAGCAGCGAGGCTATGGTGATGAGCAGGTCTGGATACGAATGAGTGGTTGCCCGAATTCCTGTTCACGACCGCCAACGGCTGAGATTGGTATTATTGGGCGTAGCCTCAATCTCTACAATGTGTATGTTGGTGGCAGCTTTGAGGGTACACGTCTCGCTCAACTCTATCAGGACAAAGTTCGCTCTGAGGATCTGGTTGATCTCCTCGCTACGATGTTTGACCAATGGCGCGGTGATCGAACAGAAAACGAGGCATTTGGTGATTGGGCGGCACGTGTGCTAGTCCCCGGTAAAGTCTAAAATCTTTCCTCTCTGCTCAACTCAGGACTGAGGTGTAAGACAACTGACACCTCAGTCCTTGTCATATACGGCTACTTCGTTGCTGGTTGCGGTTTCACGACGCGCATGGTTTGGAAGGTACCATAAGTGAGACTGCGCCAGACCCACTCAAAGGGGCCAAAGCGGAAGCGACTCATCCACCAGTTACTCAATGGGATCTGGATGGCGTAGAGAACAATGGACATGAGCAAGCCTATCGCCAGTCCGACGCTGCCAAAGAGCCCAAAGCCATAGCCATAAGCAAGGGTGGTCATCACAATGGAGTGCGTCAGATAGTTGCTGAGTGCCATTCGCCCGACCGGTGCCAGTGGTTTCAGAATACGTGCGCCGGTTGCCGTATTACACACCTGCACGATGATGGCGATATACGACAGACACAGCAAGACACTTCCCACGCTTAAGGCGAAGAACTGCGACAACATCATCCAGTTAAAAGACTCTGCACTTGTTCCTATCTGATTCTGGCTAAAGCCGGTAATGGCGACATAGAAGTTGAGTAATAAGCCCAACGGTAGCGCCCACAGCAGCAAGTTGCGGAAGGTGTTTTGATGGGCTTCAGGGTTCGTAAACCACTCCCGTTTTCCAGCGCGGACACCCAGTAAAAACATGGCCAGAACGGGTGGGATAGTAAACCATGTTATGGTGAGCAGAAGACTGATAAAATCATTGAAGCGCTCAGCGGTGATGTCTAGAAAAGAACCATTCGCATATACATCGTAGTCATTGGCATTATCTGCTTCAATCTGTTGGATTGCCTCAGCAAAACCAGCCTCGACCTCTGCATAAATACCTGTTTCCTCTGGTGCCATACGCGCCAGTTCAATGCTACCGACACTTACTGTCATAAAGATTAGCGGAAGTGTGATCAGAATAATGGCCCAGATCAAGAGGGTACGTGGCTTGCAGTTGCGAAAGAATAACAGTAGCACGACGCCTGTAATGGCATAGGTGAGTAAGATATCACCAATCCAGAGGAGCACACCATGGGCGAAGCCAAACATGGCCAGGATCAATAATCGCTTGAGATAGAGTGGGACGAAGCGAACGCCTTTCTCTTGTGACCGTTTCATCTGGATATACATGCCCAGCCCAAAGAGAAACGAGAATAAGGTATAAAACTTAGCCACAAACAGAAAATTGATGATAAAGTATGCTGTACGATCCGCAGTCGAAGAAATTGTTGCTTCTGGTGATGCCAGAAAGGGATTAAAAAAATAAAATGTGTTAACAACCAGAACGCCGAAAATGGCAAAGCCACGCAGTATATCTAGCACCGCAATACGCTCGGTTGCTTTCGTTGGACCAAGGGCCTGTTCCATACTTACTTTCCCCCAACAAACAGCTAAACAAGTATCATATGTTGATACTATCGGTTTGGTGCATGTACGCTTATTGCCTGTATAAAGTTGCAGAATTATGGCTGCCAACGAAAGAAGCTCGTTGATATCTCATCTCTATGAACGCACGAGAAAGATCCAGGTATAAGTTTGCCCATACCTGGATCTATGTGTGTGTATTACTTTGTTGCTGGTTGCGGTTTCATGGTGCGCATGCTTTGGAAAGTGCCATAGGTGAGACTGCGCCAGACCCACTCAAATGGACCGAAGCGGAAGCGACTCATCCACCATTTACTCAATGGGATCTGGATGGCGTAGAGGACAATGGATATGAGAAAGCCCATGGCCAGTCCGACACTGTCAAAGAGCCCAAAGCCATAGCCATAAGCAAGGGTGGTCATCACAATGGAGTGCATCAGGTAGTTGCTCAGCGCCATGCGTCCGACCGGTGCCAATGGCTTTAGGAAGCGCGCACCAGTTGTGATGTTGCATATCTGCACGATAATGGCAACGTATGACAGGCAGAGAAGAATGGTGCCAATATTGAAAGCAATAACCTGTGATAATGTCATCCAGTTAAGAGCATCTATATTAGTATTAAGCTGATTCTGACTGAAACCGGTGATAGCAATATAGAAGTTCAGCACCAGCCCCAATGGTAGTGCCCACAGCAGCAAATTGCGGAAAGTGGTTCGGTGTGCTGCGGGGTTGCTAAACCATTCGCGTTTCCCAGCACGCAACCCGAGTAAAAACATGGTCAGGACCGATGGAATACTAAACAATGTTACTGTGCTTAGGGCATACATAAAGTCACGAAAGCGTTCAGCAGTAATCTCGACAAAAGAACCATTCGCATAAACGGCATAGTCATTGGCCAGATCTGCTTCCATTTGCTGTGCTACTGCAGCATAACTGGCTTCAAGATCCTTGTAAATACCTATTTCTGGTGCCATACGTGCAAGCTCAACAGTGGTAACACCAAAACCTGTGATGGCAATTGGGATCATGGTCAGTATGATTGCCCAGACCAAGAGGGTACGTGGTTTGCAATTGCGAAAGAACAACAACAGTACCAATCCGGTAATAGCATAGGTGAGCAGAACATCTCCTATCCACAAAAGCACGCCATGGGCAAAGCCAAACACCGCCAGAATGAACAACCGCCGTAGGTAGATCGGGACAAAGTTGATCTGTTTTTCTTGTGCACGCTTCATCTGGATATACATGCCCAGCCCAAAGAGAAACGAGAATAAGGTGTAAAACTTAGCCACAAACAGAAAATTGATGATGAAGAGGGTTGTGTGATCGGCAGCTGAAAAAGCGCCTGCCTCCACTGGGGCTAGAAGTGGATTAAAAAAGTAAAACGTATTCACAACCAGAACACCAAAAATGGCAAAGCCACGCAGTATATCAACCACTGCAATACGTTCCGATGCCCTGGTCGGCCCAAGTGTTGTTTCCATTTCGGTTCACTCCAAAGGAACTTTATTCGCATGTCAAACATTTTGATCTGCGTTAAGGTTATGCATACAGACGTTCATTGGAGCGATATGGTCGCATGTATTACTATTCTGCTTCACCAAAGCATCTTTCGTATTCTGGAGAATTAGGCGAGAATCAAACAAAACTCACTGGATTATCCAGTGAGTTTTGCTATATGTACTCTTGGGTTTCAGCCCAAACCGCATGTTCGACCTAGTTACTCATCAATGGACGCACTTCCTCTAGTGGTATAAAGTATTTTGGTGCATCAGGATTGCCCTTGAAGCGTTGCTTGATCTGATCATAGCCGGTATGGCTGAATGGGCATACGGCAACACAGACTGCACATCCATAATTCATCGTAAAGTAGCCTAAACACTTCTTCGAATCGATACACTGAACACGCCCGCTCCCTTCCACCTCGGGCTGCTGATAGATCGCTTTGGCAGGGCATTTGCGAACACATTTCCGACACATCGCACAGAAATCGCGTACCCATGCGTGTGGATTTTCCTGCGTGATAGGGAGATTGGTGATGTTAGTGTACACCACATTGATCCGTAGCCGGGCACCATCACGGGGGCTGATGAGCAATCCGTGATAGCCGATAATACCTAGCCCGGCAAGCTCTGCGATACGCACATAGTCGGTCAAGCCGCCGACCGATTGACCGGGGTACGCCGCGAAGCCATTGGCACGGAGCAGATCTGTGAGCGCATTTGAAATGCGTCCTAACTCTCGATAGCCGTCGAGCACCTCATGACAAGCCTGGAAGCTGGGAGCTGTTTCGATACGTTTCTGATCCATGTTTACGGTAAAAACAATGGCATTTTTGTAGGGGATGCCTTTCCCCTGAAAAATAGAGTCTCCTGGGATCTGTGCATATCTGATGTCACTCGCTCCCAATCGATAGGCCAATGCTTCTAGTTCCTCAAAAAAGGCAGAACGAGCCTCATGCTGTGTGGGGACAAAACTACGTTTATAGTATTGACCACTTCGAGCGATGTGTCGTTGCATATGAAACATTGTTGGGGCAATCTGGATGGTTTGATTGAAATTGAATGAAGCCATTGATTGTTGCTCTACCGGAAGACCGCTGTTAAATGTTGCGCGTGGATCAGCGGCTTGATTAGGATAAACCAGTGAGTCAAGGTTATAGATCTTCTGGTCGAATGCATCAAGTGAGGTGTCAAGTGATCGCCTTACTTTGCTTTTTGGGAAGAGGATATCTCGAATCTGTTTCAACATATGGGGTGCTCCTATATTAATTGCGTTGCCTATACCTTCTTTATCTATATGTTTTGGGTGAGTAATCACTCATTTTTCTTGATGTGAAAGACATTCTTTCGTGTTCTCATTGTTGGAGTGTTACAAATTACGCTTTGGCCCCACGCAACCACCCATCAACAAGCTCAGGGATAAATGTTGCGGCGTGGGCTTTGGTTGTTTCTTCATGGGTATGGCGGTGATTGATAAAGAACAAGATTAGTGAACTAAAAAACATCTGAGCACTGGTGTAGCAAGGCAGATCGGATCGTAGCTCACCAGTCTCTACGCGCAGTGCCAGATATGTTGCCAATTGCGTGACAGCCTTATCGATAATGTCCCGCAGGGTTTTGCTAACGTCGGGGTTTGTTTGCCCTTCACCGATAAACATCGATATGACATCCTGATCCTGGTCTGTCAGGTTCATCCAGAGCGTTGCGATCTGTGTTAGCACTTCGCGTGTCGGCAGATCCTGGCCTTGTGCAAAAATATTATCCACGGTTTGTGAGACAGTATTGGGGCGATCCCCAAGTGCTTCGAGGATACTGGTCTTGGTTGGGAAGTAGCGAAAAATAAGCCCTTCTGCAATCTCTGCTGTCTGTGCAATTTGTTTTGTCGTTGTTGCGGAAAACCCTTGTTTCGCAAAGAGCCGCAGTGCCACATCGAGAATCTGTTCGCGTCGTGCAAGGGCTTGCCTCTGACGACTTGTCAGTGGTCGTGACTCGGATAGAGATGATGTTGGTGTTTTGGTTGCACTCACGAACAATCCTCCATTTTTCGATGAGTGTTTACTCACTCAACATGGGGAAGTATATCAATTTCATACGAGCCTGTCAAGACGTTGGTAACAGGAAGTGCTATATGTTTTACATTATCAGAATGGTATATATTTATACCAATACTTCTTGTGAACAAAGAGCAAAAAACTGGTATACTGCCAGTAGAGATCAAGTAATTTCAACAAAACATCATGACACATATTCTCATTGTCGATGATGAGCCCAATGTCGCATCGGCTCTGTCACTCTTATTACAAAGTGCACAGTATGAGACTACTGTTGTGCATAGTGGTCGTATGGCGCTCGATACGCTAGCCACCCCAACTGCGTTCGATCTGGTGCTATTGGATCTCAATCTGGGCGATCCGCTTATCAATGGTTTGATGGTCTGTCGTGAAATACGTTTGCGGCCAGTGTATCTTCCTGTGATCATTCTGACCGTCCACGACTCTGCTGATGAAAAGGTGATGGGGCTTGACCTTGGTGCCGATGACTATATCACCAAGCCGTACAATGATCGTGAACTGCTGGCTCGCATTCGTGCGGCCTTACGGACAGTGGCGGCACGCACACCATCGCATACGGATTCGATCCTTCGTATCGATAATTACCTCGAGATAGACTCACAACGCCGCAAGGTGTATCTAACTGGAGAAGAAGTTGAACTGACCCGCCGCCAGTTTGATCTTCTTTTGTATTTGGTCCTCAATCCTGATCGTCCATGGGGCCGTCAAACGTTATTGAGCCGCGTATGGGGTGAGGATTTTGTTGGTATTGATCGGACAGTAGACCGTCATATTTCTGACTTACGGCAAAAATTAGAGCCTGATCCCAACAACCCGATCTACATTCTGACTGAACATGGTTTTGGATATCGGTTTCGACAGTGGTAGACATACTATGAATACAACAGATTTTCCCAATGCAATTGTTTTTGAGTCCTCACTCCATTTGTTTGGCTCGATCATTGGCCTCTGTGTTGTAGTTTGCGTATTGGTGTGGGGTGGATATCGGCGTGGTCGAGCAAATGCTCCGTTGTGGCGTGCAATGCTGACAAAAGTCCCCGTTGGTATTGCCGTTTTCGATACGGGTGAGCAAGCAGTTGTGTTTGCAAATCAACCGGCAGATAGGCTCATAAAACAACTCGATACACCTCTGGTAGATCAGGCGTTAGAATCTGCACAGCACAGCGATCAGCGGTTGTGGACGATTCGTGGGCAAGATAATTTTTTGGTACATGTGCAGACCGTCGTGCTGGAAGACTTCCGCAATACGATGCTCGTGTTACTACAAGACATGACTGAACAACAAGCTCAAAAAGCCACACACCGTGCATTTATCCAAGCGCTCGGCCATGAATTGCAGACTCCATTGACAGCCATACAAGGTCATTTAACCCATATTGCCAAACGCTCAAATGGAGAAATGAGCGACGAGTTGGCTGGTTCCCTACAGGTGGTGCGCGATGAGATTGAGCGGCTTACGTGGCTCACTCCCAATGTACTAACAATTCTGAAGCTCGATGCTGAGCAAGCGCTCAATCAGCGCCCGCACAATCTAGGCGTTATCGCCGAAGAGGCGGTACAGGAGCTTTGGGAGAAGGCGGTAGCACGTAAGATATCGCTCTATGTCGAAGTAGACTCTGCGTTGGCGCGGGTGTTGGTAGATCGAAGCGCTTGGAAGCAGGTGTTTATCAACCTCATCGATAATGGCATTAAGTATGGGAAAGATGGCGGCTCAGTGACGGTGTCGATCCAACAGACAGATGACACACAAGTTATTATGGTTACTGATGATGGCCCTGGTATTGCCCCACATGATATTCCCCATATCTTTGAGACACTCTATCGTGGCGAACGTCAGCAGCACACACAAGGGAGCGGACTTGGTCTGTCTATCGTCCAGCAGATCGTCGAACGTCACAACGGACATATTGAGTGTCTGAATAATGGTGCAGAGAAGCAGGGTACTACATTTCGCATTGTCTTACCACTCAATGGGTAGGATGTTACGAACACGTAACATCGAGGGAATAGCGATATCATATCTGTCCCGTATACTATCTATCGAAGCGCACAATGAGATTAAGAAGGGAGACAGTATGCCAATCCAAAAACTAATGTTACTCCTCTTGGTGATGATATTCGTTACAGCCTGTGTGCGCCTGGAGCAGGTCACGGGAGGATCTAATGAGTTATCCCACCAGGCAAGAGAATCTGTAGTACAGCAAGGAAAGCGACTTACTATTCAGACAGACAAGTCACAGCAAACGCTTGTCTGTGATAATCAGGACATTGTAATCAGGGGAAGAGATAATATGATTACGTTGACTGGGACTTGTGAGTCGCTGGAGGTTTTAGGAAGCGATAATATGATACGTGTTGAACAAGTCGAAGCAATCGCCGTAGATGGCGATGACAACATGGTGACGTGGCAGCAAGGAGTAGATGCCGATACGCCTACTATCACAAATACGGGCACTGATAATCGCATTCAACAGGGTAGAGAACAAGAACAGTCTAACACATCTGAAGAAGTTGCGGAGGAGTCGTCGATTAACGATCTCCTTGGTGGCGATATTGGGAGTGTCAGTATTGATCTTGGTGATCTTGAGAGCTTAATTGGTCAGGTAGGCAATCCCGAGGATATCATTGCTGTTGCTGGGACGGGAGATGTGAGTACCTATACGTGCGAAAATAACTCAGTCATTGTTACTGGTGCTGAGAACACTGTGACACTGGAGGGCACCTGTGAGGCAATTATCGTGGCTGGCGCAAACAATGACATTTTTGTTGAGGCAGTCGTATCAGGTACGCTTACTGGTGCCGAGAACACCATTATCTGGCAAAGTCCTGTCGATGGCCAACCTCCCAATGTCAATGACACTGGTGTGAACAATCGAGTTGAGCAGCAAGCAACCCCATAACGCAGACAATATCGCCTGAAAAATAGAACTAACACCGTCAACGCAGGATGACATGGCATCTGCTGTTAGATTACGGTTACCCAAAAATAGATAAAAGGAGAACACCTCAAATGAAAAATATATATTGGTTTGGTATTGTTTTGGTTTTGATATGCTTGGTTCCACCTACATATGCTGAGGCTCAGCAATCTACCCAACGAGAAGTCTCGTCTGATTCACTCAGTCAGGGTACGTCTTCTCACCTGACCGAGGCCCTTCTTGCTCCGCCGCATCAATCCGAGGATGCTTCAACACCCGAACTAACAACTGATGATGTTACTGACTGGCTTGATGGCTATATACCCTATGCCCTTGCAGATGGGGATATTGCAGGTGCGGTTGTTACTGTTGTGCAGGATGATACGATTGTTGCTAATCGTGGGTATGGGTTTGCCGATCTCGCGCAACGCGAGCCGGTTGACTCGGAAACAACCTTATTTCGAATTGCATCCATCTCCAAGTTGTTCACTGCGACCGCTGTGATGCAACTCGTCGAACAAGGCCAACTTGATCTTGATCAGAATGTGAATGCTTACCTTGATTTTGAGCTACCCATGCCGTTGGGTGAGATAACACTGGAGCATCTCCTGACCCATACCCCCGGATTTGAAGAAGTACTGAGAGGCCTCATCCTAGCTGATGCCGATGAGCCTGCAACGCTGCGTGATTACCTCGTAAACAATATTCCGTCACAGGTTTTTCCACCAGGTGAGGTTCCGGCGTATTCAAATTATGGTAGTGCTCTGGCGGGGTATATTGTTGAGCGTGTTTCTGGTGAGGCATTTGAGGATTATATTGACCAGCATATCTTTGCACCATTGGGCATGGACTATTCGACCTTTCGGCAACCGTTGCCGGAGGAGCTTGCACCATATATGTCACATGGGTATCGAAGTCTTTCTGATGGCCACCCCCAGCCCTTTGAAATCGTTTCTGGTGCACCAGCTGGTTCACTATCGGCGAGTGGAGTCGACATGGCTCAGTTTATGATAGCGCATTTGAATGAAGGTGCAGGTCTGTTGCAGCCGGAAACGACTCGTTTGATGCACGAATATGAAATGCCTAACGCAGAGGTTCAGCAGCTCAACAATATGGTATTAGGTTTCAGACAACAAGAACGGAAAGGTTTGAATATCATTGGTCATGGTGGCACGACCTTTTTGTTTCGTTCTGAGCTGTTTCTCGTTCCCGAAAAAAACGTTGGTGTATTTATCTCTATGAATAGCCCTGGCATTGGTACATCAAATGTAATGATACGTGAACACTTGCTGGATGCCTTTATGGACAGATACTTCCCAGTCGAAGAAGCACCACCTGTCCCATTACCAACGGCTTACGAGCATGGCCAAGTTGTGGCAGGAACCTATGAAGTTTCGCATCGATCTGCGACGAATGCGATTGCAGCCCTCGCTATTATGACACAATATCAGGTATCGGTCAGCGACGAAGGTACATTACATCTGACTTCTCCTTCTCCTCGCGGTTTTTTTGGTTTTAATGAGACCTGGGAAGAAGTCGAGCCATGGGTCTGGCGTCCCAGGGGGGACACAGAAGAGCTAGTGGTCAATGTCGTTGATGGCCAAGTTCAGGCGTTAACTAAGAAACCATCGGCTATGATCGCGACGCCTGTTCCCTGGTGGCGATCCTCTGTGGTGCTTGGGAATGCGCTTCAGAATGCTGTACTCATTTTTGCAGTGAGTGCATTGGCCTGGCCTATCCGGGCGGTTGCACGCTGGCGCTTTGGGGTGGCATTTCCTTTCAAAGGGGCTCAGGCTATTGCCTATCTTATGGCGCGGATCGCATCTCTGGCCGTGCTTACATACATTGTCGGATGGATTATCTATTTCATCTGGGCTGTACCATCGAATTTCGATGAAGCCAGTCTCTGGTTGTTGCAACTACTGTATGGTGCCGCCATCCTCCCAGTTGCTAGTGTCTGTATGATGGTATGGGTCAACTTTGTCGTATGGCGCGAAAGTGCTGGTTGGTTTGCGAAATTGTCGGCTGCTCTGATCATGGTCTCGGTGCTTGTGACCATTTGGTTTGCAGCAGTAGGCGGTCTGTTTAGCTTCGATGTAACCTATTGATATCTGCCCATCACCACCTAGATAGTTGTGCAAGAACAGACCACATGCCACGCGATGAGCATGTGGTCGCCTATCTTACTGTCGTTTGGCCACAAAGGTTGCATTTGGGTAGTTGAAAATAGCCTCGGTGACCGTTCCAGTTTCGTCCTGCTGAAACGCCACGCTGAAGCCAGCCAACCCCTGCAACTGAAACTCGGTGTCTTGGTAGGGGACTAACGGACAAGCTGGCTGCCCAGGGAGGTAAAGTACCAGCGCATTCTGTTGGAGTGTCACGGTCATTGGTTTATCCATTAGGTTGTAGATGCCGGTAAATGGCTCAAGGAATGCTGGGTCTTGCAAACGTGGATCAGGGCGACGGGTGAAGACGATCTCCTTGACATTCGGCTCCATCTGAACTGCTACCTGCGAGATATTTCCCCGCACGTCCGTGGTGAAGGAGGCTTTGAACGACAGATCAAAACGTTCAAAATACCCCTCAAAGTAATCGTAGTGATAATGTTCGAGAGGGAGACTAAACCGTTTGTTGAGCGTCATCTGGAGTTGTTCACCGTCTTGTTCGACAGACAGCACGCCATACCCAAGATGTTCGTACTCACCCAGGTAGTCTTCCAGCGGATGCGAGAGTGGTGCATCTGCTCTCCGTTTGTTCCCTGAGTGTGTTTTGCTTGTGACATGTGCAGCTTTTATTTCATCATGGAATGGCTTATAAAGTTCATTCCAGTCGGTAGTGTCGAGGCCCAGCAAGCGATCATAGATGGTGAAGCTGACCACGGCAGGAATAGCATTGTGATTGCCGTTGGTAAGCACCACCACACCAAGATTTTCCTGTGGCATAAACGAAGTTAACGACGAAAAGCCATCGATATTCCCGCCATGGTGCACGAGTACGCGGCCTTTGTGGCCATGCATAAACCAGCCTAGCCCATAGCTGTTGAGGGTAAAACCAAAACGCCGGGCATCAGGGTTGTCAATCACCATATGAGGTTTATGCATCTCGGTGAGATTAGCCGTAGAGATGAAGGGTTTGCCGTGGGCGTGTCCATTGTTCAGGTGGACTTTCAACCATTCAGCCATGTCCTGAACACAGGAATTGATGGAACCGGCGGGACCAACAGCGTCGTGCTCGCCATCCTGCTCAAAGAATGGGATCTCATGGATCTGCTCATCACGTGCTTGATGGGGAGTGGCAAAGTTGGTGGTTTGTTTGGTCTGCACAGTGGATAGGTTGCTCAAGCGCATGCCGAGTCGATCAAAAATCTGGGTCTGAACATAGTGTTCCCAACTCGTTCCGGTGATCTGTGTCACTAGTAGTCCGGCGACCATATACATCATGTTTTGGTATTGCCAGGTGCTCCGGAAGGTCCTACTGGGCTCCAGATAGTGTAGCCAATCAAAAATCTCTTCACGCGTAAAGTGCGACGCGTACCAGAGCAGATCGTGGCGTGGCAGGCCGGTACGATGGGCTAGTAGGTCACGGGCATTCGTTAAAGATGTCGCCAAAGGTATTTATTTATTTATTTATTTATTTATTTCAACATCCTACAAGACCTTGACAGG
>JBCDFA010000188.1:0-14401 GCA_039178835.1 Chloroflexota bacterium | reverse complement strand
TCACCACGGAGACGAACAGCTACGCCTCGTCCAGAAGACAGGGTCCGCAGCCGGTCGGGTGTATCAAGCTGGAGTAACTGACCACGAAACACCCCGATCAGATCGCACAACTCATCGGCCTCTGACAAATTGTGGGTGGTAAGAAAAATCGTGCGCCCTTCCGCACGTAAGTCTTTGATAAAGTCGCGTACCGTTCGCGCCGCCTCGGGATCTAAGCCGGCAGATGGCTCGTCTAAAAAGATTATCTCTGGGTCGTGCAGCAACGCCCGCGCAATGGCCAGCTTTTGACGCATTCCTTTGGAAAAACCACCAACCGTCTCATCACGTCGTTCCCACAGGTCGAGCATCCGCAGGTAACGCTCTGCCTGCGCTTCAGCACGTGGCTTATCGACATCGTAGAGGCGCGCAAAAAACACCAGATTCTGCCACGCACTCAGATTATCGTAGAGTCCCGGCGTCTCGGTGAGAATACCCACCAGCTTACGAATCTCAGTATCATCACTGCCGAGGCGTTTGCCAGCAACAAAAGCCGTGCCCTGCGTTGGAGCGATCAAAGCCGTCAACATACGCACAGTGGTGGTTTTACCAGCACCATTGGGACCAAGAAAACCAAAAACTGTCCCTTTAGGAACAGTGAGGGTCAAATTATCAACAACAGTACGCTCACCAAATTTCCGGGTGAGATCATGTGTTTCAATTGCCTGCACGTTACAATCCCCTTTCTCGACACAATACAATCTGTCAGTCAAAAAGCTGTCACGGCTTAACTTTGATATTCTGACGTGACAGGTGATACGAATACCAATATAGGAACAGCGTGGTGCTCACAATCATCGCCAGCATAATCGGCAGCGCTATATCAACTGGACAGAATAGGCCAACGAGCGCAACGAACAAACCGGTCACAAACATAAGCCGGGCACCGACACGATGCGTTCGCTGCCATATCACCGGATCAGAGAGCGTCCACGGTGTGCGGACGCCAATAAAGTATGCAGCACGCACCCGCCCCATCTCATTGCCAGCTGCCATATGAAGCAGTCCCCACCCAATAACCAGAATCTGGAATACCGAAATGGGCCAGCCAAGCAAAGCGACAAGACCAGCAATATGAAGAACGGTATAGAGTAAAATGCCCGCATTGATAATAAAGCGATATGACCCGATAAAGGTTTTGTATGAAGCTCGTCGTGGATCAATATACGGAGAAAGAACCCAGAAGAGCCACAGACACGCAGTGAATGCTGGAGATAATGCAACAGCCCAGATACGATCTCGCACCTCTTCAGTGTTGATAACAAGCCAGACTGGTGGTACCTGCTCAGGCAACCGATGATAAATGGCTGCACCAAAGATTGCCATCGCTACAATACACGCCGGGGCAAACCAGAAACTACGCATAGCCTTCATCCTCCTTATCAGCACATGTGTAGGCGCTCACCCAACATACGGCAAGACCATCACGACTTTGGTTTCGGCTGCTGCCGTGACAGGTCGTAGGAATACCAAATGAGAAATACAGCGGTACTGATCGAGGTGGCAACCAGCATAAGAAGGGCCAGGTTCAGTGGAAAGAACAGGCTGGCCAGTACAGTTGCCAGACCCGTCATAACCAACAGACGGCCCCCAACTCGATTAGTCCGACGCCATACCTCAGAGTTGGAGAGCGTCCATGGTGTACGAATACCAACGACCCAATTCGGAGGTAACCGTGAGCATTCATTACCAAGCAACGCAAGGAGTAATCCAGATACCATAATAAGTATCCAGGCTACCGAAATCTGCCAACCAAGCGCATATATCAGTATAACCACATGAACAACACACTGAAAGAAGATCGTCGTATTGAGAAAAAAGTAAATCACCGGATGTGATTGTGACGCTATGCTAAGGCGTGGTAGCAACTTTGGCAGAATGAGTGCAAGAAGCCAGAGAACACTGCACACTACAGGACCAAACAATAAAGCCAACCAACGGTCACCGTACCCATCTACTTCACCTGCTATATTCCAATGCATCGGTACCTGCTCAGGTAACAAATCGTATACGCCAATGCCAAAGATAACCATCAGTGCAATACATATTGGAGCAAACCAACGGCTACGCATGACCTTCATCCTTTTTTGATTTTAGAAACGGACGCTCACTTTCGCCCACTCGAAAAAACTGCAATAACTCTTGCAAAAACTCTTGAACAACGGTTGAATTCAGGGTGTACACAATCGTTTGTCCACGGCGCTCCGACTGAACCAGATCAGCATTTTTTAACACATTGAGATGATGTGAAACACTGGGTGCGGAGATATTGAACTGGGCCGCTATGTCACCAGCCGTCATATCACTTTCATTCAACATTTCGAGGATAGCTCGACGAGTCGGGTCAGTGAGCGCTTGGAGTGTTCGGGTAAGTTCCATAGATATTTAGCCAATCTTCTAAATATTTCTATCGGGATTGTAGCATACTCGCTCAAGCAACGTCAAGAGCCGTTTGACAGCTTCCGTACTCTATGGTAAAAAGGCGTACACAAATTTAGGTTTCTAAATATTTTATATATGAGGTACCCACGAACGCTGCTCGTCCAGAGAACGTATATGCGCTCTGGGTAGGAATTCTATGCTTTGCATGAGTTATCGCCTGATCGCGTGGCTACGGCATCTGATCGTGTGCACCTTTTTACTCTCAACCCAAATTCTACTACACATTCATATCGTCCCAATAGCCTACGCCGCTACACCAGACCAACCAACAATCACACAATCACCTACAGAACGTTTTACACCTACCGTTGGCCCAAATGGCGCACCCATCGACATGCCGCCAGAACCAGTGGTTCGACGCAGTACATTACGTGCACTTTCAATCGCTGAAACCAGCATCCCAAACAGCCGTGCTAAACCCATCACTATTGCGCCGGAGCCAGCATATCTGATTGGTGATGGTCCATGGATACCGGGGACACGAGTCGCGCAAACGAAACGGCTTGATCTCTATATCGGCGCTCATACATTCAGCGAAGAGGAGATTGTCACTGCCGCTCCATTGATCGAGCAAGCCCTCCGTGACGCGGAGATCGCGTTTGGTACCACCCTACGAACGCGTGTATCAATTGGGTTCTATCACCCTTCGGTTTCACCAATGGAGAATGTGCGGGGTTTAGCCTACACCGAAGATCGGCACGCCCAGGTCTTTTATCGGGCTGGCGAGGACCTCAACCGTGCTATCGTGGTAGCAGCCCACGAGCTTGGCCACCAGCTTGAGCAGGAGCGCTATGGCACCGAAGTTCAGCGACGGGCCGACACCATTCTGCACGAGGGCGTCGCGACCTGGGTGGTTGGTCCATACTGGCTGGAGATGCAAGGTTCAACCGACTGGAAATCGCACATTCGCAACCTGAATGCATCTGGTGTCCCACTACAGCTGGTCACGGCTGAGCATTATGGCGCCAATAATGCCTACGAGTTATGGGCCTCGTTTGTAGATTTTTTAATAGAAGATTACGGCACCGAAACGATAGATGCCTTGTATATCAGTGGACGGGGACGAGCACATGGATCAGCGGATTATAAGGGTGTAACAGGCAAATCGCTCGATGAACTGGCAGACGAATGGCGGGCATGGGTGCATGAATAACGCACCCGTGTAAGCAATATCAGGCGGACTACTCACAAGAGATTGAGCACCAGCACTTTGGGCTCCGTCATCTCTTCGATGGCATATTTGAGGCCCTCACGGCCAAAGCCCGATTGTTTTACACCACCATACGGCATCGCGTCGCTGCGCCACGTTGGCACCTCATTCACCATCACACCACCGACATCCAATGTCTCATATGCGTGGAAAATAAGCTGAATATCACGGGTAAAAATCCCTGCCTGTAAACCATACTCACTATGGTTCACCAAACGCAGCGCATCATCAAAGTCAATATATGTTTCTATCGTCACCACTGGGGCAAAAATCTCTTGACAGTTGACACGCAGTTCAGGGCTGGCATTCACGACAATCGTAGGCTCCACTACACTCTGCTCGACTCTGCCACCAACGAGGACCTCAGCGCCTGCTGCACACGCTTCATCGAGCCACTCACGTACCCGCTGGCCATCGCTCTCACGTATCAACGATGAAAGATCGGCAGCCTCATCAAGTGGGTGGGCCACATTGAGCGCTTCAACTTGTGGGGCAAACAGTTTTATAAAGGTATCATAGACCTGCTCCTGAACAAAAATGCGCTGCACACTGATACAACTCTGACCAGCATAGGCAAAACCACCAGTCACACACCGTTTGGCAGCATCAGCCAGATCGGCATCTGAGTGAATAATGACCCCTGCATTACCACCCAGTTCTAACGTTACACGTTTGCGCCCAGCACGTTGTTTCATCGCCCAACCGACAGCAGGTGATCCAGTAAACGTCAATAATTTGAAACGCTCGTCTTCCACCAGTGGCGCTGCATCTTCAACTGCAAGGGGTAGCACACTCAAGGCCTCAGGTGGCCAGCCAGCATCGACGATAATCGAGCCCAGTTTGAGTGATGTAATCGGTGTTTGTGGTGCCGGTTTGAGCACAATTGGGCATCCTGCTGCAATGGCCGGGGCCAACTTGTGAGCAACAAGATTGAGTGGAAAATTGAAGGGCGTAATTGCGGCAACAGGGCCAACAGGAAAACGGCGTACAAAACCCTGACGACCATCGCCACCTGGCACGCCATCCAGGTGAAGTACCTCATCACGAAAGCGTGTTGCCTCTTCCGCCGCCACCGTAAACGTAATGATGGCACGTTCAACCTCAGCACGAGACTGCGTGATCGGCTTCCCGGCTTCCAGGGCGACAAGCTGGGCAAACACCTCAGCCTCACGTTGAATACCATTGACAATCTTGTGTAAGATCACCGCCCGCTGATGGCCACTCATCCTTCGTGTCACATCGAAAGCACGTACGGCTGCCTCGATAGCCGCCTCGACATCGTCCGCACTCGCCTGATGAACGACACCAACCGGCATGCCATCATAGGGACACGTTAGAGCTGAAGGCTTTCCTGTCTGTGGTTGTCCGGCAAGAAGAAAAGGGTGCTCAGAGATATCTATTTTAATCTGCGTCATTGCACGGTCCTTTCCAGGTTATGTCGTTAACCGTATAGTAACGCAGAACGTGGCAATATCGCAACACACAGACAATACCATCTACACTATGGTATCTCAACAGGATTCGTTGTCGTCACCCAATCTGTATACAGGGAATCCAGTTCACAAGCACACGCTCCTTCCGCTGTATCAAGAACATCCTCACCAGTGATCATATTGTAGCGCTCTTCATAAAGATCCTGCAGAAAAGTCGCGAACGCATCTTCACCAATCTCTTCACGTACAGCCTGGAAAAACAATACTGATTTGCCATAGACCAGCGGCACATAGTTACGCTGAAAAGCAGCATTAGGCTGAGCAAGCGGCGCATCTGCACCAGCATCACGTGTTTGGGCATAGCGGGTGCGGAAACGTTGTAACTCGTTTTCGGCCCCTTCTGCTCCATAAAAATCTTCCTGATAGACTATCTGCGAAAAACTGGCCAACCCCTCATCAATCCATGCGGCAGTCTGCACATCGTTGCCGACTAAACTGTACCACCACTGATGAGCAACTTCGTGCACAACCGTTGTTTCGAGACCAGGCGATCCCTCATACAAAGTCCGCTCAATCAGAATAAAGCCGGGATACTCAACACCCAGAAACGTCGTGGCTGCAAACTCAACAATATCAAGCTCGACCAGTGGATATTGGCCATAGCGTTCGTTAAATATACGGAGCGACTCCACACCAGCATCGAGCGCTGCCTGTCCGGCTGCCTCACCACTAGGCCGATAGTAGGAGGTTATGCGGGTGCCATCGACTTCAGCACTCAGGCTAGGGAACTGCGTCAGACCAATCATAAAATCCCGCTGTGGCCCGCTTACAAAGCGTGTCACCTGGCGTTGATCATCGCTCTCTGTGTCGACTGCCACTCCTGTCGTGATAATCGTCCAATCGACAGGGGCACTCAATGTGACATCATAGAGCGCTGTTTCACTGTTGACAAAATCGCCTTTGGAGTCGAGCGGCTGAATATCCCAAACGCCATCACGCACAATTGCAGCGATAGGGTAGCTTGACGCGAGTGAAAAGACGCCACTCTCACTGTTGAACGCACCATACGCTGTAGGGCTTGCATTCTCAGGCGCCTGTGCGGTGAAATCAAGCGTAATCATAATGGTTTCACCAGGGGCTAGAGGGGTAGGTAAATCGACCCGCAATACATACTCAATACCCTCAAAGGCAACCGAAACCGGCTGTCCATCAACCGTCACATTGCTCACTTCCAAACGCCCCGACCAAGTCGGGTTGTTCGGGTAGAGATGAAAATAGAACTGATCAAGGGTAGCGGTATCGCGGTTGGTGTATGTCAATTGTTGCCTTCCCACTACGGTTCGTGCAATCGGATCAATCTCGGCACTAATGGTGTACTGATCCCATTCATCAGATCGATCAAGATCGCTGTGGAATGCTGGCAGAAGTGCGGCGGCTTGCAATGCAACATCAAACGGTTCTTCAGGCAACGCCAAACCACGCTCAAGCAGACTCGGCGTTGGTATCGGTGTCGATGGCACCGTCGTCGGAGGCAGAACGGTTGGCGCCACTTCAGTTGGCGACTCGACCGTTGGAGTTGCTGGTATGTCTGTTGTTATTTCAGTTGTGGCAACTTCTGTCGGTGAGAGTGCCACATCGGGCTGGCTACAACCACACACCATGCCAATAATAAGCCCCAATACGAGGATTCGGTAGAACATACATATACTCCCTAGTAAAGCAGACAATGTTTGTCATTATAGCTGCCGCAAAGACCACTACCAACATGGTATACTAAGAGTTATCTAAGTTTATATGTTAATAGAGCATAAGCGCAGCCGTTGGTCTCTTTGGATCACCACAGTAGCTGCCTTATTGAGAATATATCTGTGATAACATCACGTGAGCTTGCGAGTATACCGCTTTTTGCGCTGCTTGATGGGCAAACTCTTGCTGACACAGCACGTCAAATGCAACGTTGTACGTATCGCCCTGGTGACTACATTTTGCTCGAAGGTGAACAAACACCAGGGCTATTCTTTGTGCAACGTGGACGAGTGCGCCTCTCTTGTACCGCACCAGATGGCCGTGAACAGGTCTTGGCGTTAGTCAAAAGTGGTGAAATGTTTAACGCAGTTCCCCTGTTCGATGATCAGCCAAACCCGACCAATGCCCGCGCCATGAGTACGGTACAGACATTACTTCTTCCACAGGAAGCACTTTTTCATCTCATCAATCAACACCCTGATCTCGCACGAGCCTTGTTACGCGAAATGGCCGAACAACTTCGTGAGTTAGTAGTACTCGTTGAAGATCTCGCCTTCCGCTCTGTCCGTGAGCGACTGGCCCGCCAGCTGCTCTATGAAGCAGAAGAAGGCACAGCAGAACTCACTCACCAGGAACTCGCTGAGCGTACTGGTACAGTCCGTGAAATCGCAGGCCGTGCCCTACGTCAGTTTGCACAGGAAGGCTTGGTGCAATTAAAGCGAGGGCGAGTTATTGTACTTGATCGAGAGGGATTGTCAGCAATAGTAGAAAGTTAACAAACTACTACTATCCTGTGTTTCGATTGAACCACATAGTTAATTCTACTGCATAGAGACGCGGTATTACAATAGACCGAAAAATCGCACTGGGAATAGTGGTAAGTTAACAAACTACTATTTTTCGCTATATGGGACAAAAGTAGCAGACAATCGGATTGTGAGATGCTACACTACTGACAAACCTCAATTGTGCAAAAGGAGTACAAAAGTATGACATACGTTATCGCCGAACCATGCATTGGAACCAAAGACTCAGCTTGTGTGGCTGTTTGTCCAGTAGACTGTATTTACGAAGGTGACGATCAATACTATATTAACCCCGATGAGTGCATCGACTGTGGCGCCTGCGAGCCAGAATGCCCTGTTGAAGCAATCTTTGCTGACGACGCTGTTCCTGAGCAATGGACAGACTTTACAGAGAAAAACCGCGCCTTTTTCGATGGCTAAGATTGACCATCACATCAGACGAGTGTGCATGAGGACAGACATTAGTGTCTGTCCTTTTTGCATCCAAAACTATTTTCTTATTCTCACAACGTTGCTCATTATAATGAAGAATAGCCGCCCCATCTTCACCCATCTATCGACATAATCACATATACTCTTTCTCGTTCCCCCTTGCGGTGAAACCGTCAGGAAGGTATAATTGTGGTTGTTATAAGGCGTCTTAGGTGACGTTCCTACTACATTTTTATATGCAACTATCTTATAGTCGTCCTTGTACCTGGTTGTCGAGGAGCACCTACGAATGGTTCGTGGCAACCGTAACATGTTGATAAACAGAAACTGTGTTTATTACTGATAGTATCAAACTATAATACGGAGAACGAGCAGATGCTCAACTGGTTAAAAAAAGTTGTTGGTGACGGCAATGCACGTGTCATTAAGCAAATCACCCCCCTTGTTGAAGAGATAAATGGGCTGGAAGCAGAGTTTCAAGCCCTCTCCGATGAGGAGCTTAGCGCCAAAACAACTGAATTCAGACAACGGCTAGATGACGGTGAAACGTTAGACGACTTACTTCCAGAAGCCTTTGCTACGGTACGCGAAACTGCACGTCGCATCTTAGGGCAACGCCATTACGATGTACAGCTTATCGGTGGGATTGTCCTGCATCAAGGCAAAATCGCTGAGATGAAAACGGGTGAAGGTAAAACGCTTGTGGCAACACTTCCGTTGTACCTCAATGCTCTTGAGGGCAAGGGATGTCAACTTATCACGGTCAATGACTATCTGGCGAAAGTTGGTGCAGGTTGGATGGGTCCCATCTTCCATAGACTGGGCCTTTCCATCGGGTTTATCGCCCACGAATATTCAGCCTTATTCGATCCTGATTATGTTGATCCTGATGCAAACCCCGAAGATCAACGGCTGGTTCATTGGCGACCATGTAAACGTAGGGAGGCATACCACGCCGACATAACCTATGGAACCAACAATGAGTTTGGGTTTGATTATCTACGCGACAATATGGTGTTTGAAGAAGCACAACTTGTCCAGCGCGAACTGAACTACGCTATCGTTGACGAGGTTGATAATATCTTGATCGACGAGGCGCGTACACCACTCATTATTTCTGGTCCAGCCCAGGAAAGTAGTGCTGATTATAAACGGTTTGTGCGCTTTGTCCCGGCATTGCAGCGAAGTTCTGTTACTCCTGATGAAGTCAAAAAAGAAGACATTGAGCCTGATGGCGATTTTATGATCGACTTGCGAACCAGAAGCGTTCATCTAACAGACGAGGGTATTGCCAAGGTTGAAGATTTTCTAGGTATTCCTGAAGAAGAAAGTTTATACGATCCCAAGTATTATACCCTTACTCACTTCCTTGATAATGCCATGCGGGCTGAATTCATCTATCATCGCGATCAGGAATATGTGGTCGAAAACAATCAAGTGGTGATCGTCGATGAGCACACTGGGCGTAAGATGCCCGGTCGACGCTGGAGCGATGGTTTACACCAGGCAGTTGAGGCCAAAGAAGGTGTCGAAGTCAAACGAGAAAACGTCACCCTTGCAACCATCACCTTCCAAAACTTCTTCCGTATGTACAACAAACTCTGTGGAATGACCGGTACTGCGGCAACAGAGCGCGAGGAGTTTGGCAAAATTTACAACCTTGATGTAGTTGTTATTCCGACTAATCGCTCCTTGTTACGGAAGGATCTTGACGACCAAATCTTTCGTACTGAACAGGCGAAATTCAACGCCGTTGTTAATGATATTCGCGAAATGCAAGAAATTGGCCGTCCTGTATTGATCGGTACGACCTCAGTGGAAACCTCTGAACGGCTGAGCGACTACCTAAAACGCAAGAAGATCCAGCACGAAGTGCTTAACGCGAAACAACACGAACGTGAGGCCTTTATCGTGGCACAGGCTGGGCGTGCAGGTTCAGTTACCATTGCAACGAATATGGCTGGTCGTGGAACCGATATTTTGCTTGGCGGTAACCCCGACCTGCTGATTGAGGATATCCTCTTAAAGCAGGGTGTTAAAATCGAAGAAGCAACACCAGAACAAAAACACGTCGCCCAGATTGAAGCAAAAAAAATCACAGATGCAGAACACGATAAAGTTACTGAGCTTGGTGGTCTGCATATTGTTGGTACTGAACGACACGAGTCGCGCCGTATCGACAACCAGCTTCGTGGTCGTGCTGGTCGGCAGGGCGACCACGGATCGTCACGCTTCTATCTCTCACTCGAAGATGAACTGATGCGGCGCTTTGGTCCCATGGATCGCGTAAAGAACATCATGGAGCGCATTGGTGTCGAAGACGATATGCCGATTGAAGCGAAACTCATCAATCGCTCGATTGAAGGTGCACAGACACGTGTTGAAGGCTACAACTTCGACATTCGTAAACATACCGTTCAATTTGACGATGTGATGAATAAGCAACGCATCATCATCTATGGTGATCGTCGTGCAATTCTGGCCGGGAAAGATATGCGCGAACAGATCATCGACATGATCAAACAGGAAATTGAGAGCCAGGTCGATCAGCACATGCCTGAGGGCGAAGAAGACGAAGACGAATGGGATGTCGAAGCGCTTCTGCGTGCTGTACGCACAATTGATCCAATCTTCCCTGAAGAGATTACGCTCGAGTCGCTGGACGACAAAAATGACGAAGAGATTGAGCAGCTCCTTGTTGAACAGATCGAGAAGGACTATCAAACACGTGAGCAGATCATCGGTGAAGAGAATATGCGCTATGTTGAGCGCCGTATGATGCTTGGGTCGATTGATCGCCAATGGATTGACTACCTAACAGGAATGGAGGCCCTTCGACAAGAAGTAGGCATGCAAGCCATTGCTCAGAAAGATCCCTTCATGGAGTATCAACGCCATGCCTATGTGATGTTTGATCAGCTGAAGGAGAATATCCAACGTGATATCGTCTATCAGATTATTCCTGTCTCATTCCAATACGAGCAGCATCTGGCTCAGGTTGAAGCGGAACAACAGCAGCGCTTGAATACTGCCCAGAAGGCTGGTGTGTCTGAAGAACAAGCAAAAGCATCGCGTACAGTACGGAGAAAAGTCAAGATTGGACGCAACGATCTGTGTCCCTGTGGGAGCGGTAAGAAATTCAAAGACTGCCATCTTGGGCGTGAGGATGAGTTGGCCGAAATACTGCGTTTACAGGCCGCCAATGGCAATACACAGCCAAAGACAGTCTCAGCCCAACTTGCTACTAGCAGTCACGCTACGGCAAAGCCAAAGGCCAGCGCCCAGCGTGGACGTGCCGCACCACCAACAACGACCACCGCTACCACCCAAGGTAATGGACGAACCAAGACCAAAGCAGCGGCTCCTCGTGGCAAAGGTACTGCTAAAAAACGTTAACACACAATATATACGGTACGATACCGGGCTATTCATATAGTTAAAGCCGAGTTTCTAGCGAAACTCGGCTTCTCGTAACCATCATTTATGACAACACTTGAAGCACCCATAGTAGCCGTAACTGTCTATGTCAATCGTGCACGGGTTACCAGGCAAGGAAGCATACAACTGACACCGGGAGAACATACGCTCACACTCACACAGCTACCAATGACCATCGAAGAGGACTCGGTACGCGCAAGTGGAAAGGGGGCTAACGTCAGAATACTTGGTGTTGACACTGATATTCAATTTATGGCACAACCTCCCGAAGAGGCGCTGGCTGAGTTGCGTGAGCAGCTTGAAACATTGCAAGACCAAGACAAAGCACTTGTAGATAACGATGCCACGCAGGCTGCTCGTCTTGAATTCCTCAATACGCTGCGTGATGCTGGCAGCACACAACTGGCCAGAGGTTTGGCACGGAATACCGCATCGCTCGATAGTGTCGCAAGCTTGTCAGACTACCTTGCACAAGAACTCGACTCGGTACACGCAGTTCGACGCACGATTGCCCAACAGCGACGAGAATTAACACGAGAGATCGAAGCATCACGTGCACGGCTCAAACAAATCCAACGGAAAGACTCACAAGCGCGACGTGATATTCAAGTGATGGTCGAGGCCACCGCAGACACCGAACTTGAATTAGAGGTAAGCTATCTTATTGCAGGCGCATCGTGGGAGCCAGTCTATGATATTCGTCTGATCGACAATCGTGTGACGGTTTCGTATCTGGCGTTGGTACGGCAGCAGTCCGGTGAAGATTGGCCTGCGGTTCAACTCGCACTCTCGACAGCACGGCCAGCGGTTACCACAACTATTCCTGAGCTACAGCCGTGGTATCTGGATATTCCCAGGCCACCAAGGCCTCAGCCTACAGCACAGATGAAACGACGCCAAGCAGCCCCTGAAATGCAGGAGTTGCAACAAGATGTAGCCACCACAGATGCAGCTATGTCTGCGGTAGCTGAAACAGCTACACCACTAGCGTTAGCACCTGCCGCACCTCCTATCGAGGCCGAAATTGAGCAAGCAGGCGCATCAGTGACATATCGCATCGCTCGTCCTGTTGCTATACCTTCGGATGGATCACCACATCGCACAAATGTTACAACGCTTGATTTTGAATCCAACCTTGATTATATTACGGCCCCCAAGATGGCCGAAGAGGCCTACCTGAGAGCAACTATCACCAATTCTTCTGAGTTTGTGCTGCTACCAGGATCAGCATCTGTGTTTCATGAGGATGATTTTGTCGGCAAAACCGTGTTGGAAACAACAGCACCAAATGAAGAGTTTGAGGTCCAGCTTGGCATTGACGATCGCCTGAAAGTAAAACGTGAGTTAATGAAACGTACAGTCGATAAGACCCTCATCGGTAACACACGTCGGATACTTTTCACCTACAAAATCACTCTGACTAATCTACAGCCGAGACCTGCTCAGGTCACTGTGTTCGATCAAGTGCCAGTTGGTCGCCATGAGTCAATCAAAGTGAAACTACAGGAGATTTCACCAAAGCCAACCGAACAAAGTGATTTAAACATCCTGAAATGGAATATGACAATTGCACCACAACGACAGAAAGAGTTAATCTTTACCTTTCAGATCGAACATCCACGTGATCGCGACATTCTCGGACTCTGGCAATAGAATCGCTCTGCCCATTGGTTGTGCTGATGGGCAAAACCTCAATCTTTAGGGCGTTCAATTGAACGCCCACGCTATGTGTCCTCTCGTAAGCTACGCGAGTCGATGGTTGGATTAACGGATTATTCTGTTTCGCACAACACGAAAAAAGAAAGGTTCAGTACTCTGCGCGAATCTCACCGTTTCGCGCTTCCGGAAGCCGCCTAGTTAGTTCTGACACCTTGGTCTCGTACATCAGGCTTTCAGAAGCTTGGGTTGCGAGGTATACCCCACGAGTCAATGGATCGCGAACATCAGTCTCTCATCCCAAGCCTCTAGTCTCTCCCTCTCATTTCAGCACTCTAGGCGATTCGAAGGTTGGTTCAGGACGACAAGACCAACTATGGCGGCATCGTTATCAACATGTTTCAGTACTCTCGGCGAATCAATGATACGCGAGCTTCCGGCAGCCTAGTACACGTGGCGGAAATACCACGAGCTAGTCTGGACTGCCGGAAGCCTAGCCTATAAGGCATTGTCTACGATTCGAACGATGATATAGCCCTAGTCCCTAGCCTCCAGTCTCTAACCTCTCTTTAACATGTTTCAGTACTCTGAGCGAGTCGAAGGTTGGTTCAGGGGTAACACTTTTGTTGGGTCAGTATCTGGAAAGTTTGTTTCAGTACTCTGAGCGAGTCGAAGGTTGGTTCAGGCTAACTCCTGAGTTGACCTCTGCAACTCGCATTATCAAGTTTCAGTACTCAGAGCGAGTCGAAGGTTGGTTCAGGAATGATGTCATTCTGCGGGGGGCAGCCTTCGTAAAGTTTCAGTACTCTGAGCGAGTCGAAGGTTGGTTCAGGCCATAGTGCAGGTATAAATTATAAAAGAAGTTGATAAGGTTTCAGTACTCTGAGCGAGTCGAAGGTTGGTTCAGGGGCACCGGATGCTATCGATACGGCATCTTGGTCAGGTTTCAGTACTCTGAGCGAGTCGAAGGTTGGTTCAGGTCGATGTCGGTACCTACGATCTGATTATTTCGGCAATGTTTCAGTACTCTGAGCGAGTCGAAGGTTGGTTCAGGTCATCAGGCGCGAACAGGATGTTCACCATAAGCTGAGTTTCAGTACTCTGAGCGAGTCGAAGGTTGGTTCAGGGTTCCTTGGTTGATGGCAGTCGTCACCTCTTCCAATGTTTCAGTACTCTGAGCGAGTCGAAGGTTGGTTCAGGTA
>JBCDFA010000187.1:0-14490 GCA_039178835.1 Chloroflexota bacterium | reverse complement strand
TGTAATTAATTAAAAATTAATAAAAGCCATTGCTTTTATAAACTGAGACTTCATATGATTTCAGCTTTTTAGGATAACTACAGCTGTAGCATCAGAAAGATTGCATGTCAATGCTTGTATATGTTGTTTTTTAGATATTTGGGTTATTTCGGATGGATCTCATGCTTTGTCTTTTGATATAGGTGTTTCCAATGTGTGAACACATTGTGTATTCGCGTATATGACTCGTTGAGGAGGTCTAGCAATGAAGCTACGTCGGTTCGGTCTTCCATCCATCTTTTTCGCAATACTTATCGTTGGTAGTCTTAGTTTTACGCACGCCCAGACAACGTCTGATATGGTAAGTTCTGATTGGCAGTTGGTTTGGAGTGATGAGTTCAATGGATCATCGGTCGATTGGAACAGGTGGAATGTGCTTGATACGCCGGGTATGATCAACAATGAACTCCATTACATCGCCCCCGACGATGTGTGGGTTTCAAACGGCAATCTGGTTATTCGAAGCCAAAAGCGTGATTATGGAGGGCGTTCTTACACATCTGGTAAGGTGACAACCGGGTATGGCAAGTACTCGTTTACCTATGGCCGTGTTGAGATTCGCTCGAAGCAACCTGCTGGCAAAGGCTTGCATGCGGCAAATTGGCTTTTACATCACGAATGTGCTGGATTTGATCCGTGTGTCACGTGGCCACCTGAGATTGATATAGTCGAAATATTGGGTGATCAACTCACAACGGCTCATCAGAATGTCCATTATGGAACATGTTATCGCTGTCGCTGGCCTGACAACGCCAGTTCTCCTAAATCCACGTATATCTCAGATGCCTCGCAAAACTACCACACCTATGCGATTGAGTGGGAACCAGATCAGATACGCTGGTATATCGATGGTGTGCAGACCCATGCTTGGTATGGGCCAAATGTCCCTGACGAACCAATGCAGATCATTCTTGATACCGCAGTTGGTGGTGATTGGCCAGGCAGCCCAGATGGCAGTACGGTCTTTCCTGCTTACCACTATATCGATTATGTCCGTGTGTGGCAGAGGTAGTTACAGGTCATATTAAGGGGTTCTTCGAAGTGGCTACTGTCGCGACAGTGGCCACTTTGTTGTGTTGTTCTCTAGTCAACATGCATCCCGACACGTCAAAACACAACGTGGTATACTTTACACATACATGTGTCTGAATGTTGATAGGAACGTGCTCATGGCAGCAAGGGATATTTTTCACCAAGCAGTGCGAAAGGCGCTTGAAAAAGAAGAATGGACAATTACCGATGATCCTCTATTAGTACAGTTCGGTGGCGTTGATCTCTACATCGATCTTGGGGCTGAACGACTACTTGGGGCAGAGAAAGATGGTGAGCGTATTGCCGTCGAAGTCAAGAGTTTCTTAAGCGACTCACCAATCACAGATTTTCACGCAGCATTAGGTCAGTTTTTAAATTATCGATTTGCACTATCTCAAGATGAGCCTGATCGCATACTTTATTTAGCTGTACCCCTTGAGGCTTACAAAACATTTTTTGCTTTGCCTTTTACCCAAGGTATTGTAAAAAATCACCAACTGAATTTACTGGTCTATAATGCTGATCTAGAGGAGATTGCCCAATGGATAAGCTAGATCGATATCGTGAATATATTAAAGCTATCTTACATCGATACAGCCAGTACAAACCCTCCTATGGTGATGTTGAGATGGAGTATGTGATTGACCCAGAGAAGGACCACTATCATCTGTTGACGATAGGATGGAAAGGTTACGAACGTATCCATGGCACAGTTCTGCATATTGACATCAAAGATGGCAAAATCTGGATTCAGCACAACGGAACTGAAGAGCATATTGCTAATACTTTGGTCGATATGGGGGTTCCAAAAGAGGACATTGTGCTCGCTTTCCATGCGCCCTACAAGCGTCACCTGACAGGTTTTGCTACTGGTCTGTCCTGATTGCGATGGTCTTGACCAGATGGTTGTGAACAAATAGTCATCGTGCAGTAACGCCATGTTTATTGACACTTTGGTCCTGTTCCGATACAGTATTGAGGACAATTAAGTACCGATACCGTTACATCACTTTATCCACGCCCCGCCTTTTCGTAAAACACCTCGTTGTGTAACGGACGTTTCAGCCGACAATCTACTGTAATCGGAAAGAAATGCCTCATGTATAAGCCTCGTGTGCTCATATTTTTTTTGATACTGGTCTTGCTGCCAACCTTCTGGTTCCCTAATACTTCTCGATATGTTGGCGCTCAAGGAACTAATGTTCAGCCGTTCTCAGATACTGAACCTGAAGCTGTACCTGGCGAATATGTCATTACATGGGAAGACGAGACGTCAACCGTTGTAGGGCTTGCCGATGCCCAGGCATCTGGTATACAGGTTATTGACCATATCGATGCTATTAATACCTCCGTTGTTACCATACCATCTACTACCTCACCACAAGTACAGAACACTCAACCAGCACTTGAGGCACTTCGCAATGATCCACGGGTCGTTGCCGTTGAGCCCAACTACTACTATGAGACATTATCATCTCCGAACGATCCAAACATTGTTGACCAGTGGGGTTGGAATGCAATCAACACCTATGCCGCATGGGATATCACGACGGGGAGTCCTAACATTGTGATTGCCGTGGTCGACACAGGCATTCAGCACGATCATCCCGATCTGGACTCCAAGGTTCTAGCTGGGTATGACTTTGTGGAAGGGGACACATCGCCTGACGATAGCATAGGTCATGGAACCCATGTGGCTGGTATCGCGGCTGCGGAGACCGACAATAATAGTTTTGGGGCTGGTGCCTGTCCGTTATGTACGATTCTGCCTGTCCGTGTCATTGAGGATCGCCGTGGAAAGTTGTCTGATGTTGTGGCAGGTATTATCTATGCTGCAGACAACGGGGCACAGGTTATCAATTTAAGCCTCGGTGGGGTGAAGTCGGTAGCCCTTGAAGATGCAGTGGACTATGCGTGGCAAAAAGGCGCATTTTTGAGTTGTGCTGCGGGTAATAGTGGCAAAGATGATCTATTCTATCCAGCCGCGTACAATCATTGCTTTAGTGTGGCCGCAACTGATCAAAACGACGTATGGGCTTCCTTCTCAAATTACGGAACATGGGTTGATATTGCTGCACCAGGAGCCTCTATTTACTCAACCCTCACCAACAACGATTATGGCTCTCTAATCGGCACATCAATGGCAGCTCCCCATGTCGCGGGAATTGCAGGGTTGCTATCTTCACAGGGGTTAACCAATAACCAGATTCGCACTCGTCTGTGCCTCACTGCTGATGACATTTCGGGGACAGGCACTTACTGGCGGTGTGGCCGTCTCAACGCTTACCGTGCGGTCGATTCCTCCAACATCGTCAATCCAATGCCATATGCAGTCTATCTTCCATTGATACAAGCAAATCAATAGCGATCTGTGCAAATGTTTGCAACATCCTCCACCTAAGCGCTATACTAGAAGAACACGTTATCGAATGACACAGTTGAGTCTCCTTGTTATAGGGAGGCTTCTGTTTCGTAGCCGATGAAAATGAGGTTCGTATGACAGAGTCTCGGCAAAATCCCTCTGCGATGCCTGATATGCCGAAAGGCTTTGGTGCATCTGCTCCTGATATCTGGCTCGACATGGCTGAAGAGGAGCGTAAAACCGGATGTATTCTTGATGAGGAAACATGTGTTATCAAAGGCGTTTATTTCTTTCTCAAGGGCAATCTTGATATTCCTTTCAAGGACTCAAAAGAGTTCTTCACATATACGGTGTGGGTATCGCTCAACAAGGAGCATTTTGAACGGATTGTCTCGTTGTGGGGAAATCCGTTGCGTTCGAAAGAACCTCCATACTTTGCCTGGCTCGCAACACGCTTGCCCAGCTACCCAGAAACGATTAACTTAAAGACACAGGTTTATATCAATGATATTGGGATGCGCCCAACAGTTATTCTCGAACCAAACGATCATCCGCTGGCTGTTGAACAACGGCAGGGTATGGATCGTACACGTATTGAAGAAATTGTCACCCTGCTAAATAGCACAGAAGGTGATCTATGATTGTTACACTCGCAGGTGGCGTTGGCGCAGCACGCTTTCTTGAAGGTGTTGTCCAAGTTGTTCCACCTGAACAGGTGACGGCAATTGTCAACACAGGTGATGACATTACACTTCACGGTCTGCATATTTCGCCTGATATTGATATCGTGACCTACACACTTGCCGGTATCGTGGAGGAGTCGCAAGGATGGGGTATCCGTGGCGATACCACCAATGTTCTGGAGATGCTCAAAACACTCGGCAGCGAGACATGGTTTTTGCTTGGTGATCGTGATCTGGCTACACACATTCGGCGCACAGAACTGCTGCGTGGCGGGGCAACACTCACAGAAGTTACCGATACGCTCCGACAGGCGCTTGGTGTTACGACGCAGCTCTTACCGATGAGCGATGATCCAGTAGCGACCTACATTGTGACGCCAGAGGGCGCTATGCATTTTCAGCATTATCTGGTGCAGCGACGTGCACAGGATGAAGTTACTGGTGTGACATTCGAGGGTGTTGAGACAGCGCGACCAACCGATGCGATGTTAGCAGCGATCAAACAGGCCGAGGCAATTCTCATCGCGCCAAGCAACCCGATTGTGAGTGTTGGGACGACTCTGGCTTTACCAGGCGTGCGTGTGACACTTGAAGAAGCACAGGCCCCCATCGTCGCGGTCAGCCCGATTGTCGGCGGTGCCCCAATCAAAGGCCCGGCGGCACCCTTGATGCGTGCACAGGGCTTTGAGGTTTCTGCGCGTGGTGTGGCTGAGTGTTATCGTGGTCTTATTGATGTGTTGGTGATTGACACCGTTGATGCTAATCTAGCAGATGACATCCGAGCGTTGGGTATAGACGTTGTTATCACTGATACAATTATGCGTGGTCCAGACGAGAAACGGGCGTTGGCACGAGCGACGATTGATGCAGCAAACGCTCACGCAGCAAGATTGTAATTGTAAAAGGTACGTGTGTCAGAGCGGAAATAAACACGATGATGTATGCGATTGTGCCAGTTAAGCAACTCGATCAGGCCAAGAGTCGTTTGGCAAAAATAGTAATGCCGGAGGCACGACAAAAGCTCGTGCTTACGATGCTGTGTGATGTCCTGAGAATTCTGATACGCAATCCCAGGATCGATGGCGTGGGCGTGATTAGCAGTGACCCAACAGTGCTGGCGTTAGCGGCCAGCGAGGGTGCTGAACCACTACTCGATCAGACAGTAGACCTCAACAGTGCGTTGGAGCAAGCGTCTCGTCAGGTTGCTGCTCGTGGTGCAACTGGCGTTTTGGTACTTCCGGCTGATGTGCCGTTGGTGAGAGACAGCGATATTATGGCGTTGCTCGATGCTGCTGACGATGGTCCGGGGATTGTTATTGCCCCATCACCGGATAGCGGTACCAATGCGCTATTGGTTCGCCCACCGTCCGCTGTTCCATTCCAGTTTGGCCTGGACAGTTTGCAACGGCATTGTGAAGCGGCACAGCAACATAAACTTCCGATTCGCGTGATCCATACCGCTGGATTATCTATTGATATAGACAACTGTGATGATCTGATGCAGATAGCAGAGGCAGATGGTACGACAGCAACTCAGCAGTTGGTGCGTCATCTGCTAGCGACGGCGCGTACTCCATGTATACGATGAATTTTTAACTAGCCAAGGAGCGACAGTTATGACACTTATCGGTTATGCGGCTGCCCTGGAGCAGTTTCACCCGACAGAACTTTTAGAATACTCGATTATGGCTGAGAAGTACGGCTTTGGTGGTGTGATGGCCGCCGACCACTTTCAGCCATGGGTCCCTCAACAGGGTCACAATGCGTTTGTCTGGTCGTGGATGAGTTCGCTGGGCTCGACGACGCAAAAGATGACCTTTGGCCCTGGTGTGACCTGCCCGTCGTTTCGTTATCATCCCTCGGTCGTGGCACAGGCATCGGCGACGTTGGGTGCCATGTTCCCCGGTCGTTTCTGGCTTGGTCTCGGCAGTGGTGAGGCACTGAATGAGCACGTGGTGGGTGGGGTCTGGCCAGAACCACACATCCGTCTGAAGATGATGCAAGAAGCGATTGATATTATCAAAAAGCTGTTGAGCGGTGAGGTTGCCAAACACGATAACGGCAAATACTTTACGATGGAACGGGTACGGTTGTGGACATTGCCAGAGCAACCTGTGCCGATTTATGTCGCAACAGCGGGCCCGATAACTGCCAAATGGACTGGCCAGCACTGCGACGGTATTATCACTCCTGGTGCAAACCTTGAGAAGCTGCGTATGTTGCTAGGGAAATTCGAGGAGGGAGCGAAAGCTTCTGGCAAGGATGCTGCTAAAATGCCAAAACTGCTGCAACTCCATCTCTCGTGGGCTGACACCTATGAAGAAGCACTTGAGAGTGCCCTGACCGAGTGGCCTAACGGTGGCATGAACTTCCCCAAACAGGACATTCGCTCACCAGAAGACTTTGCCGCGATGGCAAAACTGGTCCGTGCCGAGAATTTCGAGGGGCGTATGCTGATCTCGTCGGACTTGGATGAGCATCGTGAGTACATCCAGCGGTTTGTCGATCTGGGCTTTGATGAAATTCATGTACATAATGTTGGACGTAATCAGAAACAATTTATCAAAGCCTTTAGTGAACAGGTTATTACGAGACTCAAGTAGCAATGAGAGGTATGTGTGACAAGCTCTATGTTAAGTGATGAAGCCCGTGCGGTTTTGGGTGAGAAGCGCTTTGCCGTCCTTGCGACGATCAACGCCGATGGAACACCACATCTCTCGGTCATGTGGTATGAGTTGCAGGGCGATGAAGTACTGATGAATACCAAAGTTGGCCGTGTAAAAGAGCAGAATATGCGACGCGACCCGCGCATTTCGATCTGTATTGAAGACGACTACAACTACATTTCACTTTCTGGTACGGTACACCTGATCGATGAGCAGGATGTCGCCCAGGCCGACATTCGCCATCTGGCCGAGCGCTACCACAACCCTGAGCGTGCCGAAAAAATGATGCAAAACATGTTCGCAAAAGAACAGCGCGTCACGATGCGTATGTCGATTGAGAAGGTGCTCGAGCGGATTTAATTGTGTAGACCCTTAGGGTTGGGATACGGCGTATGGACGGGCAAAAGTTGTAAAGAGGGTGGTTTTTTGTGGTGGACCTTTAGGGTTGGAGTAAAACACCTTGTAAATGTAGTGAATCGTGGTGCTATTTCGGTAACCTTTAGGGTCTGGAGACCACAGCATGACAGAATCCGGCCAACAACTTACTCTGATCGCGCAACTCAAGGATGTTGTGCGAAACGAACGTTCACTTGCTCAAGGGTATCAGGTGCGTCAAATAGAACATCAAGATCGGTTATCACTGGCCGATCTTTACTTTGCGGTCTATCCTAGAGACATTGTGGCAGATGTTGCAGCGGCATGCGATGAAATGGAACAGACATTTACAGGTGCATATGGCCAACTTGATATGGTAGCATCACCCATGCTGAGGCATAACCACATAGTTGTTGGTGCTGTGATGACGGTTGAGTCGGCCCCGTGGCCCGATACACCAGTGGGGCCATTTATTATCGAAGTGATGGTGCATCCAGCATATCAGCGACTGGGTATTGCAGCATACCTGATACAGTGGACAGCACGCAATCTCATTGCACGAGGCAAGCGCACGATGGCTTTGCGGGTTATGTCGGACAACACAGGTGCACGAGCACTGTACGACAAACTCGGCTTTGAGAGTTGGGATGTTTAAGCAAAACGCATTGCACCTCAAGACCTACAACGTTCGTGCATAATGAGCTACTTGCGTCGCGCCACGTTGATCCAACATATTACTGATCTTTGCTGCAGTTGTTGGATCAGGAACACGAACTGCCACAACAATACCACCCGCCCGAATGGCAGCATCATACGCCTCTGCCTGCTCAGTTGGAACTCCGAGGCCAGCAAACGTACCGATCAATCCACCAAGAGCACTTCCCACAGCCGCCCCTGAAGCAGTTGTTAACACTGCTGCGAGTGGCCCCGCTGCAAGAATAGGGCCGATACCAGGTACTGTTAGTGCCGCCAGACCCGCCAAACCGCCTATAGCGGCTCCAACTGAAAGACCCGCCACCATTCCTTTGTTTGCTTCGGTGTGATCGGCATCGAACTCGGGAGGGGTACCTGCGGGCTGCATAAGAACCGAGATGTCATCAGGTGTATACCCGTCTTTTTGTAACTGTTGGGTTACGATTTCCACGTTGTTAGTGTTCTCAAAAATGCCAATAACGGTATATCCGACCTGAATATCAATAGCGTTGTCATCAGTATGCATATTATTCATATACTATCCGCTTTCCATAAGATACAACTCTAGACTGATCTTCCATTGTTGCAAAATGCGTACCATTTTATGGTTGTTTAACACAACATATACTTATTCAAAACATCTTGGGCAAGACAGCAACAGGAAAATATATGTATTTAAGTGACATTACCACCTATAACGAGCACCTTGTCAACATGATCTATCCTGGTGATATTGAAAAATACTGGGTACACTACAATTCCTACTGGTGGCAAAATAGCCAGAAAAAAGAGGATATCGAGTGCAAACTTGTTTATAGAAGAGACGAAGATGTTGAACCAGTTGGCATTGTTGCATATGGCGCATACTATAGGAATGAAGCATTAACTATGTCAGTGTCAGGATGGTATGAACTTATTCACTTGGTTATTGATAAAAAACATCAGCGGAAAGGGTATGGCGAAGCAGTGATGTGCTTGATTATAGAAATATTACGACATAAACCCGATTGTCAAGAGATCGTCATTGCCCACAATCCCAAAAACGTAGGCGCGAGAAGGTTGTATCAAAAACTCGGGTTTGTTGAGTTTGACTACAGTTATGATGGGGATCCTTTAATGAAATTGGAGCGAAGTTAGTTGTGCTTCAAAGTATATCATCCACACGACTTGCTGTCACGTATTCATGGGTGCATCTATGTATATCATCGTATTGACATAACTAACTACTAGGAGTATGACTCATGGCAAAGGCTATCTGGAATGATGTCGTGTTGGCCGAGAGCGATCAGGGGGTTGTTGTTGAGGGCAACTACTACTTTCCGCCGGACTCGATCAACCGTGAGTACTTTACGGAGAGTGCCAAGCAAACATCCTGTCCGTGGAAGGGTATCGCCAGTTACTACACGATTGAGGTAAATGGTGAGCAGAATGCTGATGCAGCTTGGTACTATCCTGAGACCAAGGAAGCAGCAAACAACATCAAAGACCATGTGGCATTTGGTTCGGGCATTAAAGTCGAGCGATAAGTTTGCGGATTGGTCAGGGCCTATCATTATGTGTCCTGACCGACTTGTTTTGGCATACTATGAGGTTTGCGATCCCCACCCCACCACAGATGTCGGACGAATGGTGATGACAGGCTGCTTATGTATGGGCATAGCGCGGTACTGCGGATAACGATCTCGCAGCAAATGAATCGCCACAGTGTGTTCATCGTCTTCTGGTTCAACCAGTGTCGCTTCGCCTCGAATCATGACATACGCAAGCTCACTCCAATCTTCGCTGTAGCGATCCAGCACCAAAGCCACTCTGGGGTTCTCCAATATATTCCGAATACGTTTGAGTTGCCGTGGTGTGACGCGTTTGGGTTTCGCATCGAGTGCAATATAGATAGACGCACTATTACATGCGAAACACACAGGTATCACGTGCGGGCTTCCCGCAGCGTCAGCAGTGGCGAGTCGGCCTACGCGCTGTGATTGGATGAAGTCCAAATGATCATTGAGCAGGTCTGTCATGGTACTCCGTCTATTGCTCTACGTGCAGATCGATGGCAACAGGAAGCGCTGTGCGTCCCCAGCTACTGAGGTCTTCGCTCTCACCCGGTTGATATTTGCTGACGACCAAACGACGCGCCAGAGCATCCTCTTCCTGATCGCCAACAACCCGTGCGTGACCGTTAAAATGCTGTTGGTCTATCCGCACATGCACCTCTGGCTTGCGCTGTAGATTCTTCACCCAGTCCGCACGGTCGCGTGCGCCCGAGAGCATGTACAGGGTACGTTCATTCATCGCAAACCAAATCTCAATCGTGTGTGGTCGTCCGCTGACTCGTCCGGTAGTCGTTAAATAACAAAAGTCATTCTGGTCAAGATATGTTGTATTGATTGACATACTATTTTTTGGTGTTGAATTGAATACATGTAATATGCGTAATGATATCTTGTTCCGTCTATACGAACATCGATCTTTGGAACAGGTAGTATCTGGAAAAAAGGCGTGCATGGCGGCGTCATCGTCGCCGTGCAAACCAGAATTGTGTGGTGTGGGGCAGTGGATTAGCGCTCGATGCGATGATACACCTCGGCGAGGGGCATCCCGTATTCTTGGCCGATTTCAGCGGAACGTTCGCGAAGCATACGATTAATCTCGTCGAAGTGTGCCGCGACCTGGCTGGTATGTGCGCGCAGTGCTTCCATTTTGCGGTCAATCGTGGCTGAAATGTCGACTGCATAATTGATAATCGGTGCGCCAACGATGTAAATGTCCTTCACGGTATGCGGTTTTAAGCCTTCCTGAAGGAGTTCGGGAAAGTCCCATGGGTTTTGTGATGCGGGATAGATCGCCGAGAGTGCCGCCTGTCCTGCTGCGAGATGATCCGAGTGCTGACGAGGGATCGATAATACCTGTTCCCACACACGGTCTGGCGATGGGCAGATAACACGGGTTGGGCGATACTGTCGCAGCAGACGCACCAGATCGCGCCGCAACTCAATCGATGGTTGCAGTTGCCCATCGGTGTAGTCGAGAAACACCATATCTGTGACACCCAGAATGTCACAGGCTGCTCGTTGCTCGACTTTGCGCGTAGCAATCACCTTTTGGCGTGCCTCTGGCCCAACATCCATCGTGTCGTCGGGGCCACCACCTGATCCGTCGGTGCACACAACATAATGCACATCCCATCCATCTGCTACCCATGTCGCAACGGTTCCGGCACTCCCAAATTCGGCATCATCGGGATGAGCCATAATGACCATGGCAACTTTTGGTTGGTCCTGATCGGTCATTGTCCTGAAAATCCTTTCTGATAGAGCGTAGCTACTGTATTGATTGTATCATTTTCTCTTGTTGTATGTTTTGGTCGAATACGTCTACGCATCTTGCCCTTGTTGGGATCTTCTTTGATGAAATAGTCTTGCATTGCTGATTATGAGTTGTTTAGCACCAGCCGCAGATCGCTCAGGGTGACCTCGAAATCGGCTCGTTGGCCATCCAGCAGATGTCGCACCAGCACTTCAGCACCCGATGCGACGACCAGCAATGCCAACGGGCGTGTCAATGGGTAGTCGCACTCGTCTGGTTGATTGTTGGCTGATTGTTGCTCATTCGTATGCACCACGTAGCGATCATCCCAAAGACCACAACCATAGTCGCCGTTTGGACCTAGTGCGGTGTGGAGACAGGGCGTGCTGAGCTTGGTAGCGGCATCGGCGACCGCACCACGTGAGGGCAGGTTGTCGAAAGCATCAACAATGATCGCGCTGTCCTTGAGCAGTGACTCGGCGTTGTCTGGCGTAAGCTCGCTATGCTTGGGGTCGACGCGTGCACCAACGGCGCGATACAGGGCATTGGCGAGCACGCGGGCCTTGGGCGCACCAACATCCTGCTGAGTCCATGGCTGTGTCGAGAGGTTGTGTGCCTCGATGCGGTCGCGGTCGATTACGCGCAGCCGGGTGAAGCCCATCCGCGCAAGGGTTTCAGCCATGTTTGCGCCCAGGGCTCCGGCACCACAGATCGTGATCGGTCGATCCGCGATGGATGCGATATCGCGGTAGTGTGTTTCGTGGAGAAAAAAAGTCATAATCTTGTTCCTTTCTTTGACTATGTTTAACACAGAGACGCAAAATAATCTATAACTTCTGTATTTAACACAGAGGCGCGAAGATGCAGAGACACAGAGGGGATAGAGAATAAACAAGTATCCTCCTTTTAACGCAGAGGCGCAGAGTAACAGAGACGCAGGAGTGATAGAGGGGAAACAAGTACCATAAGAGAAACAGGTTACTGATTAAGATCTTGCTTCTGAACATTCATGTTTCTGTAACAGGCGAGACGGCGATATTGCCATACAATTGCCTGGCACAATTTGAAATAGATAGAAGGATGCAAACGTGAGAGAAAATAAAATCAGTAAACATATTCTCGATAGTTCTATTGAAGTGCATCGAACATTAGGTGGTCCTGGTTTGCTCGAAAGTGTATATGAAGAAGCCCTTGTTTTGGAACTGACTCAACGAGGGTTACATATTGAGCGACAGTGCCAGGTGCCGATCACTTACAAAGGATGTCTCTTGGCTACACCTCTTCGTCTTGACCTAATAGTTGAAAACATAGTGATTGTTGAAGTAAAGGCACTAACAACATACAATACCATTTTTGAGGCCCAAGCATTGACATATCTACGTTTGATGAATCTAAGACTTGCTCTGGTTATTAATTTTGGTGCAAAATACCTCAAAGATGGTTTTCATCGAGTCATAAATACCCACTAACATTAACTTCTTCAAATTAAATAGATCCCATCTTGCTTTGTGTTGTGATAGTTTCTGAAAATTAAAGTTAGTTTTGATGAATAGAGGCTTATTTGACGGTGTGTCCATTGTAGGTATCTATCCTGATAGTTACTCTCCTCCCAGGTATCTGGTGTTGGGGCCATATAGAGTTGACCCCAACGTCTGGCTTCCCCTTTCGATCTGCGTCTCTGTATCTCTGTGTCTCTGTGTTAATATGTGATGTCTATGGAGTGTTCCACAGCCATTCGATCCATTCGGCTTCGAGTTGCTCCAGCGACTTACCATACACGCCCTGATAGTTCGCCGAACCAGCCGCCCGCCCCGTCGAGTCGCGATAGACCGCGTCGAACTGCTCACGCCCATAGGTGTTGATCAGATACTCGACGAATGAGCCCCACTGGTCGTAGATATTGACCCGTGTGGTCGTGCGGCAATCGGCCACAAGATCGGTTGCCAAGGGCAGCAGGGTGCCATCGACGAGTGCCTGTCGTGCACGGACATGGTAGAGTGGACGGCCTTCCGCATCGACAAAATAGGCACTGCTCGCCCAGACTGCCATCCCCTCCAGCAGGATATTATCTGACTGTAAATGATCTGGCACACCATAATAATCGTGTTGGAGCTGGTGAATAAATTCGTGTGCCATGATTGCTATCACGCGATTCGTATCGACTTCTGGCTCGTAGAACAGGCGCATGGTGCGGTCGTTCGAGAGGGTGAGTCCGCGAATGGCGCAAGGTCCGGTCTGAGGTGGCTCAAAGCGAATCGAAACGCGTCCTTGCAACCTATTACCCATCTTCTCAGCACCAACCATAATAGTCTCTTCAATAGGCATAGCAATGGCCTGGATCGTTTCGGCGGTGAGTCCACCTGGCAGTCGATAAAAATCAATACTGTAGGTTCGCATCGGCATCTCGCCTGCGAGCACCGGTGCTACTTCACCCTCAAGCAAGGGTGGCTCCTGTGGTGGCTCAGGCATTGGTTGTACCATCGGCTCTGCAAAGCGTGCCCCTGCCTCTGGTGACTCTGCTGCAAAAGTGTGTGAAGCTCCGCCAACCTGACTGGACCCAAAAACAAATAGAAACAGCACAAGTATGATGGATCGCATAGTTCTTCCCTTCCTGTTTGATTAGAAATCGTCGTAATCGTCCCGTGCAAATGAGGGTGCGTCCTGAACAACACCAACAATACTTGTCAGATCAAAATGTGCCTCTTTACCACTCAGACAAACACCTGCCGAATAGACGCCAAGGTCGTCTCCAACCAACGTAACGCTCCGTTGACCGTCGCGCTCCCACGTCACACGAATACCATAATTGGTTATTTCGTACCCAATTAAATGTGCGCCACCAACCTCCAGGGCATGCCGAATACGTTGGTCGGTGCTGGCCGTCTCACCAAGTGGTTGTATTTCATTGGCCTTGAAGTTGAGCAGCATATACGCCATCTGCTCACCCGCGCCCAGCCCGGCAATACCCGGCGCATCCCGCTGCTCGGCCAGGGATTGTCGTAGTCTTTCTGCTATAGTGAGATCGGCGCGTCGGTCGTGGTCGTCGTACCAGATAGTGTCGCCTTCCACCCGTCCGATGATTCGCTCAAAGGGTTGTCCACCCTCAACGAGCTGAACAGTTGCGAAGTCGGTGATGTTGAAGCGCTGGAGTGCTTCGGCAGGATTGTATGGCAGAGCCAGCCACGTGTTGTACTTGATTGCTTCTAAGAGAACGAGTCGTACATGCGGCCACAGTGCCAGATAATCACCACGTTGCCACGGAAGCGCCTCATCAACAATCTCGGCGTTGTTGGTGTCTTTGATGCGACAAATCCACCACCCAGGCTGTGGGTTC
>JBCDFA010000186.1:0-14552 GCA_039178835.1 Chloroflexota bacterium | reverse complement strand
GTCGGTTCAATCCCGACCACCGGCTCCACTTTCCTAATACCAAATCCCCCATGATGCTAATGCACTCTTTCTCCAGTGACTACATTCATAGTCCCTCTGGGAAGCGTTGTGATGATTAAGACCAGATGTTCAGCGGTCCTACATCATTAATGATACATCTACTATGACACACCCCGGTGCCAACATTCGTATACATGCGGCGCAAGAAAACTGCTTATCGCTCATCTCGACTGTAACTTTTAACATGTTCAGCCGTATATACAGTCCTGAAACCGCAACCAGTGTCATTAGTAGGAGGAAGCATATGAGCACCCGGTGGTTACGCATCGTAGCCGTATGTACGTTTGTCCTGGTTCCATTGGTAACCATCATTGTCGTACATCAAATATTTGTCTATTGTCTACCCCAACCCTATGGCTGTCCTACTCAACATGAATTACTATTCAAAGCCATTTGGTACTGGTTAGACTATGGCCCTTCATATACACTGTCCATTCTCATTATCTATGGTGCATTGTCGGTAGTACGCTCAAAAATGTCCCTCTTCCCTACGACGATAGCAAAAGTTGCACCATTGTTGGTCATGTTCGCTCTCATAGCGGATATTCGGTCGCCTGACTGGATGTTTTTAGTGCCTGTACATCTTACCGCGTATGGGCTCTTTCTAGGTATGGAAATGTGGCGACAGCACATCCTCATCAGGTACTCAACGTATGGCGTGACACAAAATGCGAAACCTTAAAGAAGAACGAGAGTAGCCATCTGACACAAAGAATTCAAATCAGCAGATTATCGACTTATTTTTCATTCTCATGGGTATGTTGAGCACGCCGATACCAACTGAGTCCGCAAGCCTACATACCATGTTTGAAGAGAACTCCTTCTCGTCTTACGGAAGTTTGACCACACCATACACGCTGAGTGAGTCGACCATTCGACCAGATCGCAATCCACCTAGCTTGCCACTCATCTCATAACACTAGTGTAGATTGAGCCTGTCGAGACCAAAGCTCAAGCGTTGCTATACACTCAGCAGGTCGATGAGATGATATGTTGCACACGTCGATGTCAATCGATATTGACGAAGAAGAACTTGAGTTTGAGGGCGTTTTAGTGCACTGAGCAGGTAGTAGGTTTGGTCAAGTAATAATGGTTTGATGTGAGGGGCGACTGCCACACGATACCCATGACCCAAGCGCTGTGTCCTGTGTATCTGCAGGTGATATTTGTGGTTTAGATCGTGATGGGAGTGTGTTTTGCTTCTTACTCATATCATCATATCACCTGCTTGTGTGGTCTCTACACATGTCAAAGGTTCATCCCTAATCCCTAATTCCATGCTTCACTTCAACATCCAATTCTCCCCAACTCAAGTATCAATAACATATCACATTGTTGTAATGACAAACTAAGGAGACAAACAATGGCCAAGGCAATTGTCATTGGCGACGGGCCTGGTGGCTTAAGCGCCGCACTCTTTCTCGCAAAAAAAGGCGTTGAGGTTGTAATTTTCGGCAAGAATGAAACGGCCATGCATTATGCCATGCTCTATAACTATCTTGGTATTCCGGCAATGACCGGCACCGAATTCCAGGAAGTGGCACGCAAACAGGTGCAAGAAGTTGGTGCGACGCTCCACGATCAACAGGTAGCGCAAATATCGCAGACCAATGGCGGCTTCACTGTCACGACCGAGGATAGTGCCAGCCACGAAGGCACCTATCTGATCATCGCTGAGGGAAAAGCCGCCAAACTCGCGAACACCCTTGGTGTGGACAAGACCGATGCCGGGATTACCGTCGATACGCATGCAAGAACCAATATCCCTGGGCTTTATGTGGTAGGCCGTAGTACCAAGCCCAACCGCAGTCAGGCTATCATTTCGGCGGGTGAGGGTGCTTCTGCCGCGCTGGATATTCTCTCGATAGAGGAGGGGCAGGATGTGTGTGACTACGATATGGTCGAGAAAAAATAGTCCGTAAGCCTATAGAAACAGTGGTGGTTCTCCATACAACAGCATTGGGGAGTCACCATCCCGCCTTTTATCCACACCAGGTTGTTTCGCAGCCAACGCTGTTTGAGTGACATGCCCCTATATGTGCTCGTTCGTAAGAAGGATAAATTGTTGAAGAAGCCTAATGGATGAGCCATAGCATAGATTACCAAAATACATACATGAAAGGGTTGACTTTTACATACATGCATGTTAGTATGTTTGTATGAAAAGGACAAAAGAAGATGCCGACGTTACACGTCAAGGTATTCTTGCAGCAGCCCTACGTCTGTTTAGCAAGTACGGGTACGAGGCAACAAAACTGGAAGATATCGCAGAGGCAGCCAAGGTCACACGTGGCGCAATCTATCATCACTTTGGTGGCAAAGTTGGCTTGTACAATGAATTGACCGACCGTGTTATGGTACGTCTCAAAAAAGTAGCTGAGGATGCAGTCGCGGCTGGAGGTTCATCGTTAGACATTCTACGGCGAGTAACCGTACAAATTCTGGTTTCTAGTCAACAGGATTCTGAGATTCGTGCAATTCAGGAACTTATGTTACAACAACCTGTGTCCGAACCGGCACTGCGTGAAAATTGGGAAAAACGGATCGAGAATGGCAAACAAACCCTCATGCTCTTCGAGGAGGGCTTTCAGGAAGCGATTGACCATGGCGAAGTCCGCGCCGATGTCAGCCCACGCACGGCAGCTTTGGCGATGATAGGGATTCAAAACGGCCTCTTTAGTCTTTGGCTTGTCGATCAGACGCTCTTCTCGCTTGAAGAAGAAGCCAATCAAGCGATTGATATCTTTTTGCGAGGGATTGCGACAAATTAGGGATGTATTTTATTTTTGTGTCTATTTTACATACATACTCGTATGTATATGAAGGTAATCAAGGCCCATTTCAAACTGAGCAACTCAGTGATTTGTTCAAAACACTACAGAGCGATAGCGTGTTGAGTAATAGCTCTAATAGATCATGTGAGGGAGCAACTTATGTTTAAATTGGTATATGATACCCATTTATTGTTGACAATGCATATTCAGGATACGCTTGGTGACCCGGTGTTCCTCATCACGGGTATGGTTCAACCAGTGGCTTGGCTGTTGCCGCTTGTCTCTCTGCTCGAAGAATTCTTGCATGTACCGGTTTTGGAAGGCCCACACGCAATTAGCTATGTTATGCCAGTGCTGTTGGTCGTGCTTGCTGCTAAGGAGGCGGTCAAGGTGGGTGGTTCATTGTTAGACACTCTCCAACAAAAGATTGTGCAACTTGTTACATCCAGTAAACACGATACGAAGGTTCGCACCATTCAGGAACTTAGATCACAACAACTTGTATCTGAACCGACACCACGTAAAAGCTGGCAAAAACGGATTGAGAATGGAAAGCAAACACTCATGCGCTTCGAAGAGGGCTTCCATGAAGCGATTGAACACAGCGAGATCCGCAATGCTATCAGGCTGTGTGTTGCAGCCATGGTGATGAGAATGACTCAAAACGGCTTCTTCATCCTCTCGCTTGCCAATCAGATGATTTCATGGATCGAAAAGAGAACCAATCGAGTAGTTCATATGTTTTTACGAGATATGGTGATGGATTAAGAAAAGTATTATTTTTGTATTCAACTTACATACGTTCATGTATGTATGTATATGGAGGTAACCAATGACTATTATTCAAACTGAAAAACTCAGCAAGGGTTTCAAAACATCTCAGGGTGATGTAGTTCACGCCGTACAGGATGTCACGTTATCTGTTGAACATGGGGCAATATTTGGTTTTCTTGGCCCGAATGGTGCTGGAAAATCCACCACTATGCATATATTGACAACATTGTTGGCACCAAGTGGTGGATCTGCCCAGATAGCGGGATACGATCTCCTCAAGGAAGCCGCACAGATACGCCAACAGATTGGTTTTGTGAGTCAGTTAGGTGGCCTGAAAGAGTCTGCCACAGGGCGTGAGCAGTTGCTGCTCTATGCTCAACTGCACGGGTTTAATCGAAAGGATGCCATTAAACGAATAACCGAACTGAGTGATGCATTAGAGCTAAGTCACTTTATGAATCGCCCAATCAGTACGTATAGTGGTGGGCAAAAACGACGGATTGATCTGGCAACTGGTATTGTCCATAAGCCCAAATTACTTTTTCTTGATGAACCAACCACTGCGCTCGATCCGCAGAGTCGTGCAAGATTGTGGAATGAAGTAGAGAAACTTCGTGATCAAGGCACAACAGTCTTTCTCACTACTCATTACATGGATGAGGCGGATGCCCTATGTGATCGGGTTGCCATCATGGATCATGGTCAGATTATTGCGGAGGATACTCCAGCAGGACTGAAACGGCATATGTCAAGCGATGCCATTACTATCGAGACCGAACCACATCTGGTCACCACAACGTCGGAAAGCCTTTCGCACCTTCCCTTCGTGCATACAATCCATCCAGAGGATACCCGACTTCATGTATACGTGGACGGTGGTGATCGTGTCTTGCCCGAAATACTAAGCACAGTTGAGGTTGTTCACTCAGTGACCATGACCCGCCCAACACTAGATGATGTCTTTCTCCATTTGACTGGTCGTTCACTGCGTGAGAGCACTAATTAATAGCAAAATAAAGTATCTAAGGAGAGTAACTCATGTCTAAACTAATACGTGATACCCGTTTATTATTGACAATGCACATTCAGGATACGCTTCGCAATCCGGTATTTCTCATTATGGGGTTGGTTCAACCAGTAATTTGGTTGTTACTGTTTGCCCCTCTGCTCGAAGGTCTCATGCATGTACCAGGTTTCGAAGGCTCACACGCGATTGGCTTTTTTGCACCAGGGCTGCTCGTGATGCTTGCTGTAGTGAGCACCCTCTTTGCTGGAATGGGCGTTATTAATGATGTACGTGAGGGTATTATTGAAAAACTACGTGTGACACCCGTTGCCCGTTTTGCGCTTCCTCTGAGTCTGATAGCACGCGATGGAATCATGCTGATGATGCAAATGGGGATGTTGCTTTTAATTGGTGCACTCCTGGGGTTGCGTCCAGATCCCGTAGGACTTGCACTTATGTTCCCATTGATTATGCTGGTAGGTCTGTTTGTTGCTTCAATCTCATATATCTTGGCTTTGTCACTCAAAAATGAATATGCCTTATCTGGCGCAGCAAATTTCTTTCTTCTTCCTTTGGTTCTACTATCAGGTATTAGCTTGCCTCTAACATTAGGGCCACCATTCCTGCAACTGTTAGGAAGTATCAATCCATTTAGCCACGCAGTCAACGCAGCACGAGCACTGTCTCAAGGTCATCTGGCGCATACAGCTGTATCATCAGGATTTGTGCTATTCGCAATGTTATTTGCCCTGGCTTTTATCTGGTCGGCTCGCTCTTTTCGTCGCATCAGTCGCTAACGAGTCTGGTAGAGACGGTGGTGATTTCCCATCGCTGATGGACGAGAAATCACCACCAAGTTATTTAATCTACACCAAGCTGCTTCGCGGCCAACGCTGTTCCAACCACACGCGCTTGTATCTTCTCAAAAGCAATATCACGTGCGGTTGATAAATCGTCAGCGAAAGGTGCAAAACCACAGTCATCGGTTGTGCCTAGTTGGTTCAGGGGAATGTACGAGGCCGCCTCAAGCACCCGATTACACACCTCCTCGGGTGTCTCCATGTGTGGATTGATCGGATCGATTACGCCCACGAACATACGCTGATCGGGTTTGATATGCTCTTTAACAATCTGTAATACCTGTGCTCGATCAGACTCGCTGGCCAACTGCATGTAGAAGCTCCCGACTTTGATCTCAAAGAGCATTGGTAACAATTCGGCGTAATCGACATCACCGCTATGGGTCGAATCCTGATCGCCACCAGGGCAGGTGTGAATGCCAATACGCTGGCGTTCTGCTGCTGAGAAACGCTCTAGCACTTGATTGTTCAGATCAACAAAGCTTTGCAGCAGTTGCCGGGTCGGGTCGAGTTTGACAGCCAGTCGGCCCTCGGTAAAATCGATCTGTACGTTATAAGCCCCTTGCTGAAAACAACGCCGAATATCGGTCTCATTTTCTGCAACCAGATCTGCAATAAAGGTCTCGCGTGAGTAGCCTTCAATCTCCTCTTGTGGATAGAGCAGGCTGAGAGCCGATGCCGCAATGACCGCCTGTTTGACGGGAACAGTGGCATGGTGTTTCGCAACCGCAAGATAGCTATCGGCATAAATCTGATAGCGAAATGGGCCATGTGTTAAACGAGGCAGGTAGCGCACATGGCCGTCCTCGAAGGGTATGGCTACACCATCAGGTGCGATGTTGCCTGCGCCATGGATCGAATAGGTAACAAAACTCGCTTTGGACTGCTCACCATCGGTGATGACGGGAGAGCCGGTAGCCTCAAAACGTGCAATGGTATCGCGAATAGCTGCATCATATAATGCATCGAGTTCTACTTGCGCTATAGCACCATCTTGAAATGCTTGTATACCTTTGACTAACTCTGTTGGACGAGGCACACTTCCGATTGGTTCGGTTGGAATGGGCATGGAATGATCCTTTCCTGGTTGTTTTGCACGTCAACACAAGTGGATCTGTAGCTAACGTACATACGATTGAATCCACACAACTCCCCCACGACCCAGGCCAATCAGATCACCGACAACAGGCGCACAAAAGTCCATCATATCGGTTCCTAACAGGTTATCACCCATAACCTCCCACAATTCCCTATCGGCACATCCATAGAATTGTTGGTTGGTGGCAACCAGCGTAATCGGAGTACCTGGCACACATGTCAGTGCCACAACATGTTGCTCTTCAAAAACATAGTACTCCCAAGGCTGGTCGATACCATTCCACACCTGATTGTCAAAAGCGACCCAGACAGCCAGACCATCCACACGCGGTTGTGTCGCCAGATGCACGCGTGGTATACCTTCAGCGTCAGGGCTCCGTGGCATCGTCAACCACTGCTGCCAGCGTCGCCCTCCACCGATTGAGCGCCAGACGATGATCTGTTGCTCCGAGGCATTATAGGTGACAGCAATTGGTGTTTGATCAGAATAAAAGGTAGCCAGCTCAAAGGCCAGCAGAACATGATCTTCCTCTATGGTTGACAGACAATGCCATGTTTGCCCATAATCGATTGAGTGCCATATATCACTCTGAGTGGTGCCAGCCCATACTGCGTTTGGCTCGTGGTTACTCGATATAACCGAGACAAAAGGAGCAGAAGATGGTGATAAGGCATCGTGCCAATCTACCCCACCATCCGTCGAAATAATAATACCATTGTCAGTTGCAACGTACAACACATCACGATGAGGATGGGCAGCCGACAGAAGGGTGTGGTGTGCACCAAAAGTCGTAATACGCGTCCATGCCTCCAAGCCAGTGGACTGTACTTCTGATTGCCAGAGTCCCCCGGTAGGGCCAAAAGCGAGTAGATGTCGATCTGCACTGTGTACAATCCGCGTGATATCACGGGTTGCAAAACTGCGATCCTGTTGCCACGTATGCCCCTGATCAATCGAAAACGCGAGACCATCATCATATAAACCAATATGGATTCGGCCCTCTCTTTCGGTTAGGGTAAGCACCGACCCCGCAAACTGTGCGATAGGAAACCATGTATGACCATCATCAAGCGAACGATAAATCGAGCCATCCTGAGTTCCAGCGATCAATGTCGTCGGTGTGTCTGGCCCACACCACAGGCAATTAATCCCTGATGGAACCGAGTTGATCGCCTTGACGGAGTGCCATGTTTTGCCGCCATCAGTTGAACGATACAGTTTTTCTTGCTCATCAGCAACATACACGGTCTGGTTGGTTGCAAAGTGTGGATTGATAGCCAGGGCTCGCGGCGTAATATCGCCAAGCACACGCTTCCATGCCCGCCCCCCATTGGGAGAACGATACACCCCTTCATCGGTGATAAGAAAGGCCATCTCGTGTGAATGCCATACAGGTGCTACCACGATTGACAATATTGCAAAATCCTGCAACCCAAAGTTAGCCAACCGCCAGTTTCGCCCCCCATCGCTCGAACGCAACACCCCATCGTTGAGCGTTCCTGCCAGAATGACTCGATCCTCGACGAAATTGGGTGATGGCGCAAAGCAGGTGATTGGGCTTTCGATGGCGTCAATACGCGCTGTATACCAACTGGCACCTGTATCATATGAGTAGACGATGGAGTTTGGTGCACCGCCTGCAAACAGCAATGAACTATGAGCGCTTATATCATCGATGCAAGTGAGCGCATTGATATGCAAGAGAGGCATCGCCTGTGGGAGTGGTTGCCAATTCCCCGTTTGCCCTCGCCATAATCCTGACTCAGTTGCCAACCAGGTCTCACCATAATGATCAAGCACGATATCGAACACAGAGCCACCAGGAGCAATACTTGATTTGTGTAACGTATGAAGCATGGATCTATGGTTCCAGACTAGTCTTGGGGCGGCGCTTCAATACCACGGCTTCGGTAGTCAATGCCATGGTGACTCCACTTGCTGCTGCCCTGAGCGATTCACATATTATCTCTGTCGAGTCGTACATACTGGCCTGTGATATATCACAAACAAGACCACGATGAACATCATACCCATAGTCAACCCCGCTGCATCGTATATCGGCCAGCACCATTGCCGGATCATGGCGACGTGCATTCATCACTAATTGGCGCAGTGGTGCCTCTAACGCAGCGGCAACGGCTTTCGCACCATACGCTGCATCACCAGCAATCGATAGTGCTTCAACTCCAGGAATACAATTCAGATAAGCCACCCCTCCGCCCGGCACCATCCCGCCACGCAGTGCACTTGCCAGCGTCCGCATGCCTCGCTCTGTGCGACGCCGCAGATCGGCACGCTCGGTTTTGTGCAATGCGCCAATTTTGAGCGTCGCGACACCACCAGAGAGTCGCCCGATCCGCATATGGAGTTCGTCGCGCTCTGCGGCCTGCTCACACGAGGATGCTGCCAGGTACTGACGTAGCTGGGCAACTTGGGCGTTGTGGCGCAACCGATCACGCTGACCAGAGACCACCAGATCCTCTGCGCTAGCATACGCTCGTCGCATCCGGCCAAAAGCATTGGTAGTGATACGTTCTAGCCGATCACCTGCTGCTGTCGTCAAAACATGTGCACCAGTGAGGGCTCCCAGATCGGTAAAATCGTTCAGGCGTTGTTGCCCCGCACGCCGTAACTCAACCGCAACGATCTGCATATGCTCACGCTGGTGATTGGCCACCAATGTGGCCAGTGCGGTGCCTTGTATCGCATGTGCTACAAACAACAGGCGTCGACGCTCGTGTTTGACCAATAACTCTAGCAAGGGTTGTACCGCGCTAGCTTCTTGTACCTCTCCGGCAAACAACACTACCGTTCCATCGCGGAGGACGGCGCGTTGCTCGACCGTATCATTGATAAAGTATGGCGATGCGAGGCGGCCCTTCCAGCGTCCGCCTTCGATATATTCGCGCTCAAAGTACGGAGCGATATGTTCTTCAATCGTGATAAAGGCATCTGGTCCGAGTAGATCAAACAGTTCGGCTAACAACAAGCTCAGTTTTGGTTCATGTATTGCCGTATGTGCAACACATTCCAGATCATGCTCATCGCTGACAGGACGTGCCATGGTGTAAAGGGTTTGGAGGGTCGTGTCAGTTGCCGTTTCAATGCCCTGGCGTAGCTGAGCAGGATCGACACCTGCCGCAACATAGCGTAGCGACTCAGCCAGCAACGCACGCGCCAACACGGCTGCTGTTGCACAACCATCACCGCTGTTCTGGTGAACCCGCCACACAAGATGGCGCAACAGCATGGCCCCGACGTTTTCGACACGGTCGGGGAGGGCTAAGAACCGACGTGCAATGGTCGCTGCGTCGGTCAATACTTCGGGGGCACTATGGGAGTCACGAGCGTTGAGAATACCACGTTGATGGGGACCAAGTGTGAGGGCCAGCAGATGGGCCAGCGCGTCAAATCCGCGTTGTAGGGCAATACGTCCATCAGAAGCAAATACAATGGCTGGCTCCGGCATACGTCCCTCGTATGTTCTATGTTCGGCAACTGACAGCCTTGTCTACACGTTCAACCAGTTTATCAGCTTAGCTCAAGCACTGGCAGATCGACCAGTCCGGCAAAAGCTCGCAATTCTGCGAGATAGTCTCCATAGACAATACAAAAATGGTGTTCTAACCCCTCTCGCATCACGGTATCGAACACGTCGGTTGCTGGGCGATCAAAGCGCACGGTACCACACGTCCCCCCAAACCCACGCGGTGCCTGAACCATCTCGCCGCCACCAACGACTAGTCGAAAACCTGCTGCGCCCTGGTCAGGGTGGGGCTGACTGAGGCGTGCAATGGTGATGCGGCCCGGTCGCAGCGGAAACTCGAAGAGCAACGGTAGCTGACGATTCGAGTGGATCGTTGCGCTGATGGGTACACTCGGGTCGGCCATGCTGATTGGTGCCAGCCCACAGTGCCATAATGTAGCCGTATCATCTGTCGCGTCGACTGAGACCAGATCGGTGATAAACGTCTGGTCATTGCTCAACGCCTGCAAGAGCACCAGCGTCAGAGTGCCATGGACATCGGCCTCGCAACTGGCCGGGGTCAACTCCTCATTGAGCATACTCATCGCGCCACATGCTGCACAGCCCAACTCGGTAAAGTACTCTGGCCAACAGCGCACGGCAACGCCATCAAGTTGCTCAACATCGGCGTATTCACGCAGTGCCACGTAGACGCCTGCCGTTCCTGCCACGCCTTCTTGGTCGAGTGTGTCCAGATTGTCGGTGACTTCCGCAACCCGTTGGATAAACGCCTCACGTTGCTCGACTCCAGCTACACGCGCACGATCAAGGGCGTGCTGTAATGGGAGTGGTACGATCTGTGCACCAAAGAGCGTTGCGAGTGCCTCACTGCTGTAGCTGCATGTGTCAAACCCGACCGGATGCTGTCCCACGAGACCGATACGCGCCTCACGTAACAATCGACGGGCACGGCCTGCTCGCGCCAAGATGGCTATTTTTTCCAATGCCTCTGGATCTTCGGGGGCCGCAAGAAGATAATCATAAGCAATGCCGTGGCGTGTAAACGCGTGTCCCGCCAGATTGATGCCACAGAGGCTGTTCAATCGCAAGCGTGAGCCGCTACGTTCTTCGGGAACTGCCCAGAGCAGCAGGGGCATGTCCCGTGGCTGGATGGCTCGGGCAATTTGCACCGCCATCGTGCTATCGGCAAAGCTCGCCTGGAGAATGATGGCCAGATCGAAGGTGTGGCCGCTCAGCGTTGCGATGGCATCTTCGGCAGCACCACCGTCCATCAGCAATTCTGCACCGGTGCCAACTATGGTGTGTCCAGCCTCAGCAAGGCTTGTTGCTACAGCATCGGCCATCGACTGTGCAAACTCAACATCGAACGTTGGGCGGGAAATCGTCACAAGCGCGATCTGTAGTTGAGATATCTCTACTGCTTTATTCATGACAACCTCTGCTTCCCACATGTACCAAATATGCATCTATACCCATTACAGATCAAGAACGACTATCATTGTTATGCAGGCGTGCATTGGGAATATTACTGCTTGACATGTGGCCAAAGATACGTTAGGGTTGCATTATAATTATTTTTTCCTGAACGTGTTAAAAGTACCATTAGAGCCCTGATTCTGTCAAGGATATTTTGGCCTTGACGATCCGTCATTGCTTCCGTCTTCCTCCGTCGGGCACATACTGTAAAGTTCAGATGCAACGTAGCAGAAAGGAACAATGTACTCATGGGAGAGAACAAGCAACTTAGCCGCCGACAGATGCTGCTCTTGAGTGGTAAGGCGGGTCTCGCGGTTGCTGTGCTTGCCGCCTGTGGGCAACAGTCAGGAACGCAACCCCCCGCCGCTGATGAGTCCGCTGCGACAGGTGATGATGCAGCACCTGGTCAGGCTGCTGGAGAGATCGAGTTCCTTGCATGGGGTGATCAAGCCGATCTTCCCGCATGGGATGCCCTCACACAACAGTTTGCCGAAGTCAACCCCAATCTTACGGTCAATGTCAGCAGTGTTGCCGAACCAAATCAGAATTTCTATCCGAAGTTACAAACTTCGATTGCTGGTGGTACGCCGCCGGACATCTCGTCATTTCAGGGTTGGGAGTGGCAAACCTACGCCGACCGTGAACTGTTGGCGCCGGTGGCAGACCTCGCCGAACGTGATGGTCTGACCGCGATGTACGACAACAGCATTGCGTCAGTGGAAGGCTCGACGGTGCGGAATGGCCAGACCTATCTCATCCCGCTCCAGATTGCGACGATGCTGATGCTCTATGCCAAGAAGCCGTTTGACGATGCGGGGATCCCCTACCCGACCGACGACTGGACCTTCGAGCAGTTCGTCGAGATCGCGCAGCAACTCACCAACACCGGGGGCGATGCCAAAGTATATGGCTACCAGGCGAATGGCCAGTGGTTCCGCGACATCCATTGGATTCGCTCGACCGGCATGCAGGAGTTCGATCAACTGATCGATCCAACTCAAGTCTCCTTCAACCAACCGGAAATTGTCGAAATGGTTCAGATGATCGCGCAGGACTTTATCCACACGCTGAACATCTCACCACTTCAGGCTGATGTCGATACCGGAGCCAGCACCATCGAAACTGGCGGCAGCGCCATGAAATACGAAGGCCCCTGGTTTCTGGCACGTATGAACAACCCTGAGTTGCGGGAACAGGGGAAGCAGGTCGATTTTGATGTCGTTCTCATGCCACAGGGTGCTGACTCCGAACGCCCCCATCGTGGCTGGGCCGAGGGTGTTGCACTTCTCAACGGCGAGAATGTGGAGGCGGCGTGGTCATTTGCCAGCTTTATGGCAGGCGAGGAAGGCCAGCAGACCTATTCCGAAATCACGGGGCGCATGCCCAACTCGCTCGAAATGGTCGAGTCGTTCTGGCTACCCAAGATCGAAGAACTGTTTCAGGTGCAAAACGGGCAGGCGTTCATCGAAGCATTCCGCCGCTCCGAGGTCGATGTCATCGGCAAAGTACCGCGCAGTCAGATGTGGTCTGAGGTCGTGAAGCCCAACGGTTGGGACCCACTGCTCAACAATAGTGCGACGGCAGCGGATGTTCTTCCGGCTGTTGATGAGGCACTCCAACGTTTGATAGACGAGGCGTCTGCCTGATCTTGCAGTTGTTTGTGAACAGGGAGATGCGGGATGTGAGCGTCAGCAATACGCTCTCCGTATCTTTCTGGCGTGTCTTGAGGAGGATCTATGGCCAGCACAAGTCTGCTTCAGCGATTCAAAGCGCGTGCGCCCGGTAAGCAGGAACGGCGGGAATGGCTCCAGGGCTACCTCTTTGCGTCGCCTTTCATCATCGGTTTTGTGGTCTTCACGGCTTACCCCATCCTGTATGCGCTGTATCTGGCTTTTCATAGCTGGGATCTGCTATCGCCCCCAAGCTTTGTGGGCATCGATAATTTCGTTCGCCTGTTTACCGAACCAAATGCAAAACTGAGCTTATACAACACCGCGTTCTACACAATTTTTGCCGTCCCCATCCAGATTGTGATTTCTTTTGTGCTGGCACTAGCCCTCACACAGAAACTACGGTTGCGAGTCCTCTATCGGGCGGGCTTCTATATGCCGATTATCGTGCCACTGGTGGCGAGCGCTGTGGTGTGGCAGCGCGTCTTCCACCCGGAGTACGGCATTCTCAACGAAACGTTAGGGTGGTTTGGTATTCCGCCACAGGCATGGCTCTTTGATAGCGAACTGGCGAAACCAGCCTTTATTTTTATGTCGTTCTGGATGATCGGCCGTCAGATGGTCATCTTTATTGCAGGTATGGGCAACATCCCCGAATCGCTCCTCGAAGCGGCGAGTATCGATGGTGCGGGGCCATTCCGGCGCCTCTGGACGGTAGTAGTGCCACTGATGACACCGCTCATTCTGTTTAACACGGTTATTGCTGTGATTAACTCGTTTCAGATTTTTATCCCGGCATTGATTATGACCGAGGGCGGGCCAGAGAACGCGACGCTCTTCTCGGTGCTCTACATCTACCGACAGGGCTTTGAGTTCTTCAACATGGGCTATGCTGCCGCGTTGGCGTGGGAACTGTTTGTACTCGTCATTGGCTTCACGATTGCCCAGTTCTACCTCTCACGACGTTGGGTCTACTACGAGAATTGAGGAGGGCATCATGCAAACAGACTCGCCATTTGATAGCCGAACCGTCTCGACCAAGCGCTCACTCTCGCGCCGCGCACTGCTCGATCAGATCTGGCTGATCGTCCTCGAAATCATCATGATTCTGCTCGTCATTTCGTTTCTGGTGCCGACGTTATGGATGATCTCCTCATCGCTCAAAGTCTCCAACGAAATCTTTGCGACGCCGATTACCTGGATTCCACAAGACCCACAATGGAGCAACTACGTCAGGATTTTCGAGGTCCTGCCACTCATGCAGTTCATCTACAACACGGTGTTTGTGGTGTTCTTCGCGGTTGTCGGCACCGTTATCTCGTCGGCGTTTGTGGCCTATGCCTTTG
>JBCDFA010000185.1:0-14618 GCA_039178835.1 Chloroflexota bacterium | reverse complement strand
TCTGTTACTCGCACAAAGGTCCGTTGTGGGTTGAGGTGCACCTTGATGGGGAGCCAGCGCATGGTTCGCGCCCCTGGGATGGCACGAACGCGATTGTGGCTATGCGTGACGGGTTGGTGTCGCTAGAACAACGCTACCCAACGCCGCATGAGCCAGTGTGGCGCACGACGGTCGTTCCAACGGTGATCAATGGTGGTGACGCGAACAATCGCTTGCCCAAGAGTCTTGCCCTAACGCTTGATGTCCGTCGTGTTCCTGAGGAACCGCTCGAAGCCGTGATGGAGTCACTGCGTGCATGTTTCCCCACCGGTGATGTACGCCTGATCGCCTCGGGTGCGCCGCTTGCAACTGATCCGCAAGATGCAACGGTACAGCAGTTGGCGCATGTGATTGCAGCGGTCACTGGTCAGCAAGCTGGCTTCTTCCAGGAGCATTTTGCAACCGATGCTCGGTTCTATAGTGATGTTGGTATTCCGTCTGTTTGTGTGGGGCCGATTGGCGCAGGGTTGCACTCAGACAACGAATGGGTTGATATTGCCAGCCTCGGAACACTCTACGACATTCTCTGGCAGTTCACCAACGCCTGATAGTTCGGCCATCACAGCGCTCACCCACGCCGCACGGTTGCTATCGCATATGCTCGACACCATAGCGGTCAACCGCCCAGCGTAGAATACGCTTGATCGTCGGTTTGTCGAGCGGGGTGAGCGCTTCTTTGACAATGCGGAGCGCGGTGATTTCACGGTCGCCGCGCAGTTGCCCTTGCAGAGCAGTAATAAACTCCACTAATTCATCCTCGGCCACAAAGATTTCCTGTGTATCACGAGCCTCGGTTTGCTTTTGCCGAATGCGTAGTCCAGGGCGTTCATTCTGCGAATCGCGTTCGGGCATAATTTCAATGGTGTGCATCACGACTCCTTAGTGTGTTGTGATTATGTCAGATGTTTTTGTGAATGCGACAACATCAACCTTGAACAGGAAGTACCGCTACTTCGTCCGGCCCTTCAGAGCATCCACGAGGTGTAGGTGAGAATAAATCTTCCAAAAATAGTGCTATGTACACGAGTATAGCACACTCTGGCATATGTGACTAGTATTGATTGTTTGTATTGTGGAATATGTCACAAAATGATATGTCTACTAGTCTTTTTATATCTGGTGTGCACAGTAAGTTGCAACATCTATTCGTGATTTTAGTAGTCAATAGTGCAAAATATACAAAATTGTTGCTAATTAGAAACAATTTAGAGTCATAAAATTATTTTTGTTACTAGTAGACTATCTAATTATACGATTGTAATCGATATCGTCAACGTTTATCTCTTATTTAGTTTATTCGCTTCTCAAAGCAGTTATGATAGAATGTAAACGAGTAAGTACACGTTTACAAGCAGGTTTTTATGAAATCAGTCAAAGATGTTGCAAAACGCGCTGGTGTGTCAACTGCTACTGTCTCGCGCGTCATTAATCAGAGTGGCTATGTGAGCCCTGAGTTATATCAACGTGTTACCCAGGCGATTAAAGAGCTTGGTTATGAAGCAAATCCTTTTGCTCGAGGGTTAAAAGTCGACAAGAGTAACACTATTGGTCTTATTATTTCAACCATTGAAAACCCTTTCTTCGCGACTGTTGTACGCGGAGTTGAGAGTAAGGTGTACAATGCAGGCTATAGTCTTATTCTGTGTAATACTGATAACAAACCTGAGCTTGAGCGAATGTATATTCAGCTTTTGCGACAAAAACGTGTCGATGGGTTGATTATTAGCGCGAGCGGTGGTGCAGACGAGGAGATAGCTGCATTAGCAGAACGTGAGATGCCGATTGTCTTGCTTAATCGACGTTTGAGAGAACACCGACCATGTGTTGACTCTGTGTTGAGCAATAGTCGTGAAGGAACACGACAAGCCGTTGCTCACCTCGTTGATTTTGGTCACCAGCGTATCGGCATTGTATCAGGCCCAAAGGATCATCTGCAAGGCGCAGAACGTCTGGTTGGGTATCAACAGGCATTAACCGATGCTGGTTTGCCTATCCAACCTGAACTGATTGTTGAAGCACCATTTACGGCTGAAGGTGGCTACACCGGAACAATGGCACTACTTCAGCAGCAGCCAGCGCCAACTGCGCTTTTTGTGAGCAATAATCTGATGACTTTTGGTGCATTGCAAGCCATTCGTGAGCTGGAGTACCAGATACCCGATGATCTGGCGCTTGTGGCTTTTGATGATAGTGAGTGGGCTCCTTTCATTGCGCCGTCATTGTCGGCAGTGGCACAGCCAGCATATGATATTGGCTTGACAGCAGCGCAACGTATTCTGGACCGTTTGCTCGGTCAACTTCGTGGTAGCAGCGAAGAGTCTGTTCTGGCAACAACACTGGTCATTCGTGAGTCAAGCGGTGAGCCGCTGAATGGTGATGAAGGGTAAATGGCGTGAGTAGTGTGGATCAGCAGAAACTTCCATCTGACCAGATAGAGATGCCCTGTTCACGGCGTGCTTTTCTCAAGCGTGCCTGCTGTGGACTTGGTGTCGCTGCTGTTTCACTCCTACCATCCTGTGGTACCGATGTGATGCATGCCCCCGATGCAACTGTTTACTCATCAACACTGCGGGCAGTGCTCTACGGGACCCCTGCTAAGGTTGAAACCTTTGCCAATCTCACCCAACGTTTTGAGCGTGCGTATCCTGGCCGAAAGGTCGAATGGATTCCGGTGCAGGCTGTTGAGTGGGATGAATACTTCGGCAAAGTCATTACAATGATAGCGTCTGGGCAGTCAATTGATCTGGTCGAAGTGGGGACTGAAGGGTTGCAAATTTTTGCGAACAAAGCCATCATCCAGCCGCTTGATCCGTTTGTGCAGGCCGATCAACGTGAGATGTACGAGTACTTTAGTGACGTAGCTCCCCAGTTAGTGGAGGTTATGCTTCACAAAGGCCAGCTCTACATGTTGCCCTGGCTACAGGGTGCGGCGCTGATTTTCTACAATAAACAGCTTTTTGCACAGGCAGGTCTTGCGCTTCCGACCGATGACTGGTCGGTTGATGAGTTTTTGTCCAGTGCTCAGCAGATTAGTGCATTGGGTGATGATATATTTGGCTTTGGTTGGCCCAATCGTCACTGGGGTGGCCTTATTCCGTGGATTTTTGTCAACGACAGCAATTTGCTTACCGAAGCACATCAGCCTGGTGGTGAGTGGCTCTGGCAGACGTTCTATGCTGACAACCGTATTGCACAAGATGCTGGTGGTGGATTTGCCTGGCAACACTCACGTGCAAATGACCCCCGCAATATCGAAGCCCTGCAGTTTCTACAAGACTTGACATGGCAACATGCAGTTGCCCCTTCGCCAACTGACCATAGTCAACTGGCAAACTTCTTTAGTACCAACCGACTAGGCATGCTGCCCGCGCATCGGTTTATGGTTGGTCGACTCATCAGTGCAGGCATGCAACCGAGTGACTTCGATGTGACGTTTATGCCTCGTTGGCGTAGTCAACGTCATCAGTTTGGCACCAGTGGTATGGCCATACTTTCCGATTCGCACTCACCTGAATTAGCCTGGACGCTCATCAAATGGATGATTCGACCAGATGAGATGAGTGCGTATGTACAAGGTGGTGTGCATACCTCTGCGCGCCGTTCAGTGACGAATGATCCGGCACAACATGCCAATATTGGTCCGAAAAACTGGCATGTCTTTTATGATGTCTTTGATACGATCCCAGATACGGCTCCTATTCCTGCTCCGCCTATTGCCAAGGATATGACCAACACCCTCGTAAAGTATGTTGGTTTGGCAATGGCAAATGAGCTTACGCCCCACGACGCCATGGAGCGCATGCACGAAGATTTGAGTGCCCGGCTTCTTCAGGCGGATGTGTAAGGCCCTGATCGCCACAGTCTACGTAGCCTAACCACAAAACAGCTATTTGTGTTGCATAGATGATATGTATCTTACAGGTGCAGTATGAGCTTACGATCTTTATTTCAAAATCATAGATCTAATCAGCAATCGGTTCAGCTTGCCAATCTATCAGATATGCGGAGAAGAGAAGCTCTGTCAGCGTATCTTTTTATTGCACCAACTTTTCTTGTTTTTGTGGTCTTTCTTCTAGGTCCGATGATCTTCTCGTTTGGGCTGAGCTTTTTTTCCTGGGACGTAATTACCCCAGCTCGTTTTGTGGGTTTTCATAATTACATTACTCTTCTGGAAGACCCGCGTTTTCTACAGAGCTTGAAAAATACATGTGTATTTGTGTTTATCGTTGTTGTGTGTAATTTGTTGGTTGCAGTGGGACTTGCTGCAGTATTGCAATGTTTTGTTCCACCATTTCTACAGCGCTGGTATTGTTCCACATACATGTTGCCCGTCATCATTCCTATTTCATCAATTGCTATTGTTTTTGGCTTTTTACTGCACAATGATCTTGGAGTTGTAAATTACTACTTGAACATGTTGTCTGTTTCCAAAATCCCCTGGCTCACATCAAGTAACTGGTCGTTAATTTCGATTGCACTCGTCACTGTGTGGAAGAGCTTTGGATTTGACCTTATTTTGTTTATGGCGGCAATACAACGGTTTCCACGACAACTCTATGATGCTGCGGCAATAGATGGCGCAAATAAATGGCAACAGTTTAGACTGATAACGTTGCCATTATTAAGCCCCACTATTTTCTTTGCAGTTGTTGTCGGGTTGATCATGAACTTTCAAGTGTTCGATCAGCCATATGTAATGACCCGTGGTGGGCCTGGTGACTCAACACGTACTCTGGTGATGTTGGTCTATGAAGATGCCTTTGGTGCCATGCGGATGGGATATGGCTCGACAATAGCGCTAATGCTCTTTAGTATTCTGTTGGTTTTGACAGTTGTTCAATTACGCTTTGTCCAGCGATGGGTGCACTATGGATAGAATAATGAGTCGTATGTTGTCCATTGATCTGCAAAAAGATTATATAGCTCATCGATGGCTCTTTCATGGTTTTATCCTTCTTTTTTTAACTTCTTTAAGTATACTAGTGTTGTTGCCTTTTGTGTGGATGCTGATCATGTCATTGCATGTTCCTAGTTATTCGTTTGTGTTACCACCGCAATGGTTTAAAGGCGGTATCCGCTGGGAAAACTATGCTGATGTTTTCAGAGACGTGCCTTTTGCTTTGTATATGCTCAATAGCTTTAAAGTGACGTGTATCATTGTTTTCGGTCAGGTTTTTACATCTTCTTTGGCTGCCTACGCCTTTGCACGTCTCCACTTTCGCGGTAAGCAAACCTTGTTTTTGTTATTGCTCTCAGCGATGATGTTGCCACTCTTTGTGACGATTATTCCTACCTTTATGCTTATTCGCGTATTGCACCTCACTGATACACACACTTCGTTAATTGTTCCTGCAATGATAACGCCTTTCGGAATATTTTTATTACGGCAATTTTTTCTCACGATTCCGCGGGAGTTAGAGGATGCTGCCAAAATCGATGGAGCAACTCCATGGCAAATCTTTTGGATTGTCATTGTTCCACTAGGAAAACCAGGTATTCTTGTACTGACTGCACTCAATTTTAATGCACATTGGAACGAGTTCTTTCGCCCTCTTATTTTTCTCAACAGTTGGGAACAATTTACGCTGCCGTTGGGTATTGTGACCCTGCGTGGTTTTATGGATACAGGTAGCATTTCTGTTGTGTTGGCTGGGATCAGTCTAGCAATTCTGCCTGTTGTTACGGTATTCATTCTTGCACAACGCCATTTGTTTGAAAGTTTGGTGGTTACCGGAGTAAAAGGATAATTACTTGTTTCCTCTGTGAGTATTCTCGGAGGGTCGGATATATTAAGGCTAAGATATGACGTATTTATTGGGCGCTGATGTTGGCACAAGTAGTTGCAAAGTTGTTCTGATTAATACACATGGCGACACTGTGGCAACGAGTCGAGTGTCCTACCAAACCAGTTATCCACATACCAACTGGGCAGAACAAGATCCAGAGGAGTGGTATTACAATTTTTGTCTTGCAGTCCGACAGTGTATTCAGAGAGCATCGGTACCTGCTTCTGCTATTCGGGCTGTTAGTGTCTGTGGTCCAGCCCACGATGTGGTGCTGCTAGATCAGCATGGTCGGGCACTCCAGCCAGTTATTTTGTGGTCAGATCGACGAAGTACACCACAAGCGCAGCTTCTCGAAGAATTATATGGTGATCTCATTTTGGACACCAGCTATCAACCAGTGAGTCCCCATTGGACGCTGGCGCAGTTGTTATGGATCAAGGAGTATCAACCTGAAATCTGGCAACAGATTACACGTCTCGCAATTCGTAAAGATTATATCTGTTACCGATTGACTGGCAGTTGGGCCACTGATTGGTACGATGCGGTAGGAACACAACTCTTTGATGTCGAACAGGGTACTTGGTCAGAGATGCTGTGTGACATGATTGGGTTGCCTATGTCGTATCTACCGCCAGTCCGGGACGCAACGTCGATCAGTGGTTGTGTAACCCCGCAATCATCTGAAGCCACTGGATTGGCCATTGGTACGACGGTTGCTGTGGGTAGTGGCGACTCGGTAGTTGAAGCACTTGGTGCAGGTGTCTTTGAACCCGGTCAGGGCATTATCAAGCTCTCAACCTCAGGGAGTGTGAGTGTGGTAACGGCTACCCCACACCCAAACGATAAAACGATTACCTATCATCACCTTGTTCCCCAGCGCTGGTACTCGATTGCGGCCACAAACTCTGGTGCAGCCGCTGCCCAATGGTTTGTCGATGTCTTTGGAAGAGCACCTGTGAGTGGCAATTTGGATAAGATCGCTGCACAAGCCGAGCCTGGTAACCTTGGATTAATCTTCCATCCGTATCTTCAGGGCGAACGGGCACCACACTGGGACCCGTACCTGCGAAGTGATTTTGTTGGCATCACTATTCAACACCAACAGAAACACTTTGCGCGTGCTGTCCTTGAAGGTGTGGCATTTTCACTGCGTGACTGCTTTGAGTTATTCCATTCCCTTGATATTCATATTCACGAATTCTATGTCTTGGGTGGTGGTGCGCGGAGTCCCCTCTGGCGACAGATTATTGCTGATATCTTCGGGCGCAACTTGATTGAGACACCATATGTCAATCTTGCTGCCTATGGCGCAGCCCTCCTCGCCGGTGTGGCACAGGGAACTTTCGCCAATTTTGATGAGGCTGTACATGTGGGGAAACGGCAACAAACGATTACTGAGCCGAATCCGAAGACTGCACCACTCTATGCGGAACTATACACATTGTATCAACGATTAACAACGTCTCTGGCTCCCATCTATCACGATTTGAGTGTTCTCATGACTGAAGAAACGACTAATGAACTGGTTGAAACATCATAACGTCTGTGGGTATTGGTTATGAGGAGTGCTTCCTATGGTACATGCAACTGTTCGGATACCTGAAGAGCGATCACTTACTGGGTATGAACCTACACTGCTGCGTGTTATGTATCAGCGAATGCGATTAATTCGTGAATTTGAGCTTCGTGCCAACAGGTTGTTTCGTGAAGGGAAAATCCCCGGCACGATACATTTATCACATGGACAGGAAGCGGTTGTGGTAGGAACGTGTGCCACACTTGAAGCACATGATTTTATTACATTGACGCATCGTGGTCACGGGCAGGCGCTTGCGAAGGGTGTCAATTCACGCACCTTGATGGCAGAATTGTTTGGCAAAGCCACCGGATGTTGTCGTGGGAAGGGCGGATCTTTGCATGTTGGTGATGTGTCTGTTGGTGCGCTCCCAGGTATTGCTATTGTTGGGGCTTCTGTGCCGATTGCAGTTGGTATGGCATTCGCTTTTAAGCGTCAGAAACTTACACGGGTGGTGGTCTGTTTTCATGGCGATGGTGCAACCAACGAAGGTGACTGGCACGAGGCGCTCAACCTTGCGGCAGTCTGGCAACTCCCGGTTGTATTTGTTTGTGAAAACAACTTTTATGGTGTCACTACCCGTTTTGATGAGGCAAGCCGTGCGACTGATATTGCCCAGCGTGCACAGGCATACGGGTTATCAAGCCAGGCAGTATATGGCAACGATCCACTGATTGTGTATGAAGCGGTTCTGGCCGCCGTCAACCGTGCACGCGAGTCGCACACTCCGAGCTTTATCGAGTGTCTCACCTATCGTCAGGGAGGTCACAAACGTGATGATCCTGGTACCTATCGACCGAGGGATGAAGTTGCACGCTGGCTAGCCCGTGATCCGGTCGAGCGCTTCAAGGATCGGCTTGTGTCAAGCAATATTATTTCCTCTGAAGATATGGAGTTTCTTCATCAATCTATTTTGATTGAGCTGGACGAGGCTGAGAGCTTTGCTCAGGGTAGTGCGTTGCCACCAGTGGAATGGGCATTGGAGGATATATATGCCTGATCATCTACGCAACCTGACGATTGTTGAAGCCATGCGTGAGGCGTTAGCACAAGAAATGACTCGTGATGAGGCGGTGTTTGTGTTGGGTGAAGATATTCGTCTCGGTGGATCATTTCAGGTTACATTAGGTTTGGATGATCAGTTTGGTTCTGAGCGTATCCTTAATACGCCTATCTCCGAAGCAGGGTTTGTGGGTTTGGCGATTGGTGCAGCCATTCAGGGGCTACGACCTGTAGTGGATTTTCAGTATGGTGATTTTGTGTTGGAGGCAACCGATCAACTGGTGCAGCAAGCGGCAAAACTTCGCTATATGTCGGGAGGGCAAGTCACCATCCCGTTGGTAGTGCATCTGCCGACCGGGGCATCTGGGCGAGGAGCACAACACGCTCAATCGGTTGAGGGGTTCTTTTTCCATGTTCCAGGGTTGCAGATCGTCACACCTGCAACGCCCTATGATGCGAAGGGCCTGTTGGTGAGTGCTATTCGGAGTAACAATCCGGTGCTGTTTATTGTCCACAAACATACGTATGGAAGTACAGGCCGTTTTTGCTTACAAAGTGATGTTGTTACTGGGCCAGTGCCAGAAGAACTGTTTACTATTCCTATCGGTTCTGCTGATATCAAGCGAGACGGGAGCGATGTAACTATCGTGACCAATTTGTCGATGCTCCATCATTCGCTTAATGTTGCCACAGAGATGGCCGCTGCCGGCGTGAGTGTGGAGGTAGTGGATCTACGTACACTAGTTCCGCTCGATACTACGGCAATTCTTGCGTCGGTGCGTAAAACACGGAGATTAGTGATTGTCCATGAGGATAATCTTCGTGGAGGATGGGGGGCTGAGGTAGCGGCTATTGTTGCTGAACAGGCAATGTCTGAGCTATTGGCACCAATCAAACGTGTGGCCGCTGCGGATACACCCATCCCCTTTTCACCTATTCTTGAAGCGTCTGTTCTCCCAAATGAAACACATATTACATCAGCAATACACACTGTGCTAGATCGAGAACACACTGCGTTATCGACGCATAGTTGATTTTTGCTATCTACAAGCCGTTTATTGTTTTGACATGAGGTGTTGATATGTTAATTGCAATTGGAAGCAATTTAAGAGGTCTCAGGTTAAAGGAATATCTTAAAGTACATATGCTGCAAATGGGGTATTACCCTATCGATTGTGGAGACTCATCTGACCATGCCTCAATCAGTCAGACAGTGGGGTTGATGGTGGCACGGGGAGAAGCTGAACGAGGCATGCTGGTTTGTGATACAGGTGTGGGAATGGCAGTCGCAGCCAACAAAATACCTGGTGTCCAAGCTGCTCTTTGTTACGATGAGTATTCCGCAGAGCGGGCGGCTACAAGTGGTGCTCAGATTCTTACACTAGGCTCACAACTGGTTGGGCCAGCGACTGCTGTACGACTGTTCGATAGTTGGCTGACCTACCAACCTGTGGATGAACGAGCAGTTCGTCGTGTAGCAAAGCTTCAGGTTGTCGGTATCTAGATATATTTTATTCGTCGTTGATGATGTTGTGTAAGGGGTATCTATGTTTTCCGAACTAGCTTCCGGGGTGTTCAGTGTCAATCACGACACAGCCGAAGGAAAGAATGGAATTATTGTCGGTTCGCAGGGTGCCGTAGCAATTGACACTGGCCTTCATCCTGAAGAAGGGGACAGGATGGCCGAGTTTATCAGCACACATGGCTATCATCCCGAATATTTGATCCTCACCCATGGCCATAGTGATCATATCTTTGGAAGCAAAGCCTTTCAGGAAGCTGAGGTGTTTGCACACTTCTTGACTCCAACAGTGATTGCAAAGCAGATATATGTCCAGGCCAAGCGCACAGGTATCGATGCCGCTGAGTTGCGTGCCTCAATTGCCCAACCAACGGTTTCTTTTGTTGAGGATATGCGTCTGAATCTGGGTGATAAGCACGTCTGTCTGTTTCATTCCCCTGGTCATAGCTCTGACAGTGTGTGTGTGTATGTGGAGGAAGATCGCGTTCTCTTTGCTGGCGACACGGTTGTGACAGGTATTGTTCCGGCTCTCTGGGATGGGGATAGCCGCCAAATGGAGCATTCGTTGTGGACGCTCGCATCAATGGATATCGAGGTGCTGGTGCCAGGTCATGGTCCAGTGTTGCGGGGAGCCGATGTTGTGCACGAATGGATATTATGGCTGATCGATTATCTGGTAACCATCCGTGAGTCGGTGATTATGTCGCTTGAGCAGGGCTATGATCCCGAGTCAGCGGTAAATGCAGCAAGCTTTCGGGAATTTGCTGCCGGTCGGCTTCCTGAGAACAAACATAATATGATTCGCCGCCACCGAGATACAGTTCGGAACATTGTTGAAGAAGAGTTGCAGCGCATACAACCTCAGCCAGTTTCGTCAGCAACATATGCACGAATGGCTCCTACAGGTCATCAGGTTCGGGTTTCCTGATGGGTGGAGGCATGCTACGAATGGCCACTGTTGGGGTGGGATGGGCTGGTCAGCGTCAGTTACGTGCGATTGAAGAGTTAGGGCGTGATGTGATTGTTGTGGGTCTTGTCGATTGCGATGAAGATTTTTTGCAACAGCAAGCGCTGGCGTTTGGTATCCACAATGCCTCGGTTGACCTTCACACGATGCTAGATGACCCATCAATCGATGCGGTGTCGATCTGTGTTCCGCACGCTCTCCACTGTCCGGTTGCGCTGGATGTGGCCAGGGCAGGCAAGCATATTTTATGTGAAAAACCAATAGCATTAACGGTTGCAGAAGCCACCCAGATGATTGAGGCTGCCCAGCACAATCAGGTAAAGCTGTACGTGGCGGAGAACGAAGTGTACACGCCGATGGTACGTTTTTTGCGCAATGTTGTGCAGACGGGTGCGTATATTGGCGAGATTGTGAGCGCATCGGTGGTTCATGGTTTTCGTGCACCACATTTTGCCTATCCTGGACGGCGTTTCTGGTTGACTGAACCAGACCAGGGCGGTACTGGTACTTGGATGCTCCATGGCATTCACACCGTTGCACAGATGCGCCATATCTTCGGTGATGTGGCGACGATCTATGTGCGCGAACATATGGCCGACTCTTCGGTGGGGTCAACCGAGGGTACTATGAGCGGTTTATTGACGTTTGAAAGCGGCTTGTCGGTCTCGGTTGTACAAACGCGTGAGGCTCATGTTGATGGAAAGCTGGGCGGGTTTATACTGCGTGGAGCACATGGAACACTCCATGCCACATCATCTGGTTGTATGTTCTGGCCTTCAGAAATGACGCCACATGTGGCACCAATTCCTCTTCCATATCCCTCTGATACTCTTTCTTCCTATGCACAGGAAATTGCTGCTTTTGCCGACTATGTCGCAGGCCGTTCAGTTGGCCCGACCACGGGTGAGAGTGAACGACGCAGTCTGGCTGTGGTACAAGCAGGCTATGAGTCGGCCCGCACTGGTCAGCCCGTTGTGTTACGAGAGCGGTTTGGGCTCTTATAAATCACAGTGTATTTTGTGATGAAAATGCCTAGTGGAGCGAGAGGACAGACTGAAGCGAAACCTCAATCGGGTCGGCACTATTTACTGCAACATCGGCAACCGCGACAATTTGGTCACTTAGATACGATGGCTTGATGCTCGGATCAACGATGGCTGCAACGGTGACGTGGTGTCCTTGGTACTCCAATCGGCTGAGCGTATGACGGAGTTGGAGGGCATCCGCCGATGCAGTCACAATGATCAAGGCCCAGTCGGTTATGAGCGTGCCCATCTGTTTGATAAGCTCAGGGGCAATAGTGCAACAGACGCAGCCACCCCGCAGTCTTTTGGAAGTGAGTTCTGCTGCACGCATGGGCACATCACCATTATCGAGAATAGTTACGGTCTGATCCTGTCCCACCAAGTGTTCAGCCAGTTGTAGTGTATATTCTGTTTTTGCCTTGGTCGCGACCCCCGCAATTGCAACAACATTCATATTCTTTCTTTCAACTCTAATGTCGTTGCTACAGATTATACACCCAAATGAGGACATCTTTTAGGTTGGTTCGCGGGTCCAGGTTTGATCAGGAATGATCTGTGTTTCTGTTTCTTCAGTTACAAGGCAGCCATCAAACAAAAGCTGTAGCTGTGTCATGTCAAAACTATCTGGCTTCCCGATCATTACAAACTGGTTGTGTGGTGGTGTATTTCCCCATTCTTCGCTCACGATCAGGTTAATACGTTTGCCGACGAGATGAAAAATAACACGTCGTGAAGGAACTTCGGCCAGGTGCACAATGCCCTTCGCACGGAAAATAGTCGCCGGTACATCCATCGTTGCTCTGCGAAAGGCTTTAAGGGTGAATGGACGATCTGATGTGTAGCTCCAGGTGCTGAACATTGCGCCGTGGTCGTGTTCATGATCGTGATCGCATGTCTCATCATGTTCGTGATGGTGGTGGTGGTGGTGGTGATCATGAGAATGATGATGTCCAGCTTCGAGGTGTTTTTGATAATGCCCGACCCCCAACAGCAACTCTAGAGGGATTTGGCCATAGGTAGCCTCAAGGATGCGTGCGCGGGGCGTAATAGCGTGAATCCAATCGTAGATCTTTGTTCGTTGTTGATCATCCACCAGATCAATTTTGTTGAGCACCGCAATATCGGAGGCAGCGATCTGATCGACAATTAAGTCAGCATAGTCCTGATGATGTTGAAAGGCGTATTCGGCGTCGATCAGTGCAACGATGCTATCAACAGTAATAAATGGGCGTAATTCTGGATGTTCAAATGTTTGGGCAATGGCCCATGGATCAGACACACCACTCGCTTCGATAATAATGTATTCTGGCCGATCTTCACGATCAAGGACGGTAAAGACTGTCTCTAGCAGATCGTCACGGATTGTACAGCAGATACATCCATTGGCAAGACTCGTTGTCTCACCTTTGATATCAACAATGAGTTGTGAGTCGATATTGATTGCACCAAAATCATTGACCAGGACGGCCACACGAAGCCCATGATCTGATTTCAGGATGTAATTGAGCAGCGTTGTTTTACCTGCTCCAAGAAAGCCTGTCAGAATTGTAAGTGGAATCTGCTGCGACCGCACAGTAGTCATCTGATTTCCTCCTATAACTACATAACATATATCAGCTTCTATTAGTGATTTTTATTGATACTAGGTATCTTTATTGAGATAGCACTGTATCAATAGTTCGTATCATTGTCAAGCATTATTGTATGAGTCTTCACTAGTGTTGCGATGCAGTCATAGGCTGTCGTAATGTATGACGGGCAGCTACTAGATTGTTGAGACGTCCACCGCATGTTCCCATATTTCAGGAGGAGCAACATTTGTAGGCCGCTCGCGCTCATCAGAATCTCTAGATAATAAGAAAGTTGTATTGGAAGCATATGAAATGTGGTCATAGTTATAAACGTTAAACTATAGATGAGCGTGAGCAGCTTGACGGATACATGTGCTGATACTATTGACGACTTTGCCTTCTCAATGGATTTTGGCTCATAAAGGGCAACTATCAAAAGTGGTACCAGAATCAGCGCTATCAGGTGAAACAGGAAAGGGCTACGACAGTTGAGATGGGTTCTTTTGCTGTTACGTGGGATACTCCCACCTCTTGGGTGTACGGTTTGCATGAGTCTTAAGTTCTGCTTCTTCTGGTAGAATAGCGCTCACGTATTTGTAAGGAGGTAGATATGCAATCGAGGACAAAGTCGTCTGTAGTACCACGTTCGATCAGACAGGCCCTGCTCCCAATGCTTCTAATAGGTAGTATCGCGATCAGTGCAGGTCTTGTCAGTGTGCGTGGTGTGTTTGCTGATAGTTTTGGTTCAGGTGCTTTTCCCACACTCTGGGATGACTTTTTTTGCATTGGTGATGAAATATGTAGCGTTGGTGATTTTGATGGTGACGGTAGAGACGACATTGTGGCGTTTGTGCGAAGTACTCAGACGGATGAGGAAGAGGGTGATGTCTTTGTCGCACTCTCGGATGGCGGAGAGTTTCGTGCGACCAATACCATATGGCAGGGATTATTTTGCCTAGATGAGGAAGTCTGTCTCGTCGGAGATTTTAACAACGATGATCGCGATGATGTCGTTGCATTTGTGCGTAGCTCACAATCAGGAGAGCGCGAGGGTGATGTTTTTGTGGCCCTTTCAAATGGTAATGAGTTTGTTCAAGAAAGTGAGCCATGGCAGGATTTGTTTTGTATCG
>JBCDFA010000184.1:0-14704 GCA_039178835.1 Chloroflexota bacterium | reverse complement strand
TAAAATTTGCTCTCAGATGAGCTAACATTTCTCTTTTTAAGGCGCAACCCACTCACCGCCGAATGCACCCGTGTTGCGAAGAAGATAACCAGCATGGCAGCTAACGAAAGAGCTGCATAAATGCTGTATACCGCCAGCAGCGCGACGCTTGTCATCGCTAAAGCAATAGCGATCAAACTTTTACGCCCAAAGGTGTGTAATTGTGCCATCATATATTCCTTATCTATCTATGTAAACAGGCGTTGTGCCTGATTGATGCCTTCGCTCTCTTGATTACACTTTCTATAGTAAGACATCTTTATTTTGGCAGCATTAGTAGAGTGTTAGCGAGATATTAGAAATAGTCTGACGGCCAAAAAGCAATGCTGATTTATAATAGAGGGACATTTAACCCTTTCGTATACCGAGTCAACGCCACGATACGCTTTGAGTGTCGCTGCGATGTCCATCATACGAAGCAGTATTCGCAGGAGGTATATATGTCAGATCGTTATCAACCAACACCGGAAAACAAATTCACATTTGGTCTCTGGACAGTCGGAAATATTGGTCGTGATCCGTTTGGTGAGCCAGTGCGTTCTCCACTCTCTCCCGTTGAAATCGTCCATTTGTTGGCAGAAGTTGGTGCCTATGGGGTGAATTTCCACGACAATGATCTGGTACCGATTGATGCCACTGCGGCTGAACGTGACCATATTGTCTCTTCCTTCAAAACAGCCCTGCAAGAAACGGGTTTAGTTGTTCCAATGGCGACGACAAATCTGTTTACCGATCCTGTCTTTCGCGATGGGGCATTTACCTCGAATGATCCAAAAGTGCGTTCCTATGCTCTCCAAAAGACCATGAATGCTATTGATCTGGGGGTGGAGTTAGGGGCTCAGGTTTATGTGTTCTGGGGTGGGCGTGAAGGCGTTGAGACGGATGCTGGCAAGAATCCGCAGGAAGCGCTCAAGTGGTTCCGCGAGGCGTTGAACTTCCTGACCCATTATGTTCAGGACCAAGGCTACAATCTCAAGTTTGCCTTGGAGCCCAAGCCAAACGAACCACGTGGTGATATTTATTTGTCGACGGTTGGTGCAATGCTCGGGTTTATCGAAACACTTGAGCACAAAGAGATGGTTGGGGTGAATCCTGAGGTAGCGCACGAGCACATGGCTGGGCTGAATTTCTTGCATGCAGTGGCACAGGCATGGGATGCTGGGAAGCTCTTCCACATCGATCTGAATGACCAGTCGTTTGGCCGCTATGATCAAGACTTTCGTTTCGGTGCCCACAATCTGAAGTCGGCCTTTTTCCTGGTGAAGTTCCTCGAAGATGTAGGGTATGATGGTAACCGTCACTTTGATGCCCATGCCTATCGTTCAGAGGATTATGAAGGTGTCAAGGATTTTGCGCGTGGGTGCATTCGTACTTATCTCATCCTCCAGGAAAAGGCAAAGCAGTTTAATGCTGATAAAGAGATCCAGTCGTTATTGGCAGAAATCCGTGCCGATGATGGTTCCATGGCTGCCTATCAGGGTGCCTATAGCGCCGCCAAAGCAGCCGCGCTCAAGCAACATGTCTTTGATCGTCAGGCCATCAGTCAACCTGGACGTGCCTACGAGCGTCTGGACCAATTAACGAACGAGTTGCTTTTGGGTGTGCGTTAGTTGCTAACCACTTATTGATTTGTGAAGCAACGGTTGTATGAAGGAGCGATGTGGATATGACACGTCGCTTCTTTGTGCGTAGGGATAGCTTTTTTATAGATCTACCCTGCACTTTACTGGTGTTGATTCGGTACGCTATAATACCCGAAATCTGATTGCTGTACAGGTTATTTCTGTACATTACTGATGACTTCCCATGATTGACTCCATCATCACACTCTATCTATCCAGTTGAAATTGTTCATGTGGGTAGCTATCTGTCTATCGATACAACTAAAAGCCTCTTGATTTGCGTATCATATACTATGCATAGCGTGAATGTGTGTATCCACAGATATCAATCAATAAGTACGAATCAATGGAGGTAGTATGCGGCGAGCATTGCTGATGGGTGCCTGTTTGTTGGTGTTGATGTTGACGTGTTATGCCGGACTCGTATCGTCACGTGAGCGTGCCTGGAGTCGTCTGATTGTTCCGGGAGGGAGTGATATCCGCACATCATATGGCATTTCACGTGTGTGGGTAAGCTATATCCTGGCCGACGACCAGAGCATCCACGATGTGAGCAGGCATATGCGAAATCAGGGATGGATTCAGATCAAAATACAGCCACCCGTTATGGATGATATGGGTATTACGTTGATTCGCAGAGATTTGAATGGCTTGATCATACGGACGGCAACCGTCCGCAGCCTGCCGCCAGATCGCAAACGCACCGACATTCGTGTGCGAAGCTGTGTTAAGATACAAGAGCGACGACATTGCTTTTAACACTATGTTTATATATATCCGCATATCAGAAAGGCTTTGCTAGTTTATGACCACCACGACACATACATTGCCCAATGGTCTTTCAGTGATTATTCGTGAAGTCCACTCAGCGCCTGTCGCGACCTGCTGGGTTTGGTATCGCGTCGGTTCCCGCAATGAGTTGCCAGGTGTCACTGGTATCTCGCATTGGGTTGAACATATGTTGTTTAAGGGTACCCCGAGCATTCCTAAAGGTCAGATGGACCGTTTGATTGCGCGTAATGGTGGTACTTTTAATGGTTTTACCTCATATGACTACACCGCGTACTTTGAAACGCTGCCTTCGGATCGTATTGAACTCGGCTTGCAGATTGAATCTGATCGGATGATTAACTCTGTTTTTGATCCTTCTGAGGTTGATAGTGAGCGAACCGTGATTATTTCGGAACGCGAAGGACATGAGAATGATCCCGAGTGGTGGCTGAGTGAAGCCGTGATGACATCAGCGTTTCAGTTCCATCCGTATCGCAACGAAATTATTGGTTGGAAGAGTGATCTTCGTGCGATGACGCGTAATGACCTCTACCAGCATTATCAGACCTACTACATGCCCAACAATGCCGTGCTTGTGGTTGTCGGTGATGTTGATACGAAAGCCATGATGGAGAAAATTAATCATTACTTCGCCGGACTCCCTACTGGCCCTGAATTGCCATTGTTCCGTGCCGAGGAGCCTGAACAACAAGGCGAAAGGCGCGTGGTGGTGAGGCGGCCTGGTGCTGCACACTATGTGCAGATGGTGTATCACGCACCTGACTGCCGCCATGCTGACTATCCTGCGATGGTGGCACTCGACGCGATTCTTTCAGGTGGTAAGGCGATGTCCTTCAGTGGCGCTCAGACCAACCGCAGCTCACGTATCTATCGGGCGCTGGTCGAAACCCAACTGGCTTCCTACGCCAGCAGTAGCTTCCGCGCAACCTACGATCCCTTCCTGATGGGTTTTGATGCCACGGTGAGCAGTGAGCATTCTTCCGAGACCGTTGAGAAAGCCTTCTTGCAAGAGATTGAGAAGATTCAGCAAGATGGTGTTTCTGATGCAGAGGTTGCTAAGGCCATCAAGCAGGCACGTGCACAAATTGCCTATTCGGGCGATAGCGTCACAAATCAGGCATTGCTACTCGGCATGTGGGAGGTACTCGATAGCCATAAGCGCGTCGACACACTGCTTGATGAGCTACAGACGGTGACTGCTGACGATGTACAGCGTGTCGCGCAGCACTACCTCACTGATCGCAATCGCACCGTTGGGTATTTTATTCCAACCGATGATGGCTCTGGCAATGGGATGGAAGGGAATGCTGTTTACAATCGTGATCCATCCTCTTCGTTGTTCCGTCGTAAGCCACGTCATGTGTTCTTCTCGACCGGTCTTGATGGATGGGATTCGCCCGATACCAATACGATACCGACACGCGGTTTTGCTGCGCCGACGGCCAGCACTGGTGGTACCTCCATCGAGCAAACTGTGCGACACGTACTACCTAACGGTGTCACTGCGCTGATCTACCGTAATAGCAGTAGTCAAACTGTGAGTGTTCGTGGGGAGATAAGCGTCGGTGCGATCCACGAAACAGCAGATAAAAATGGTTTGTCAGTCTTTACTGGTGCGAGCCTTATTCGTGGCACGGCTCAGAAAACTTTTCAGGAGATTGTTTCTACAACAGAGGAGCGTGGTGCCAGTGTGAATGCCAGTGGTGGTGTGCATGTCAGTGGTTTTGCAGGCCGCTCACTCGCCGAAGATGTACCACTTATCCTCGAGACACTCGCATCGATGTTGCATAGCCCTAGCTTTCCCACCGAAGAAATTGAACGGTTGCGTATGCAATTTCTTATGAGTCTGCGTGAGAGCGAACAAGAGACGCGTACCCAGGCTTCGCGGGCCGCACGTGCGTTGCTTTATCCGGCAGAGCATCCCTACAGTCGTGTGAGCAGTGGCACAATGGAGACAGTACAGGGCATCACCCGTGACGATCTGGTGGCGTTTCATCAGCGGTATCATCCTGCTGTAACGAGGATTTCCATTGTCGGAAATGTGGAGCCAGATGCGGTGATCGAGCAGCTAGAGCAAACCTTTGGGACATGGACTGCTGCTGGTGAGCCTCCTGCGATGAACCTTCCTGCAGTACCAAGTCTGCAAGGCGTGCAGCGCCGTGATATTCCGATGGCAGGCAAAATCCAGAGTGATGTTATTTGGGCAGTCCACGGCCTGAAGCGCGACAATCCTGACTACTATGTGGTCAGTGTTGCCAACATGATTTTGGGTCGGCTGGGGCTTGGTGGCCGCCTTGGTGACAATGTACGTGAGCATCAGGGTCTGGCGTATTACTGTGGAAGCAGTGTTGAGGCTGATGTTGGTGCGGGTCCCTGGGCGGCCCTTGCAGGTGTAAACCCGGCCAGTGTTGAGCGGGCCATCGAGGCTATTTTGCACGAGGTCAAACAGTTTGGTGTTGAGGGGCCGACTGCGGAGGAGATGGATGACGCACAGAGCTATATGACGGGTAGTTTGGTACTTGGCCTGGAAACCAATGATGGAATTGCTGGTACCCTTCTGGCAATTGAGCGTTTTGATCTGGGGCTTGATTTTATTGCCCGGTATCCTGACATCATTCGGAACATTACGGCTGAACAGGTGGTTGATGTGATACGTAAGTATTTATCAACCGAGAATTATATTCTTGCTGTGGCGGGGCCAGAAGTCGCATAAACATTGTACATTTTAGAATGGAGCTACATGGTGACTGAGCGAGACAACTGGATTCAAATGACTGAAGGTATTCAGCGGCGGACGTTGGTGAGTGGTCCACAGATGATGCAGATGGCTGCTAAACTTGATAAAGGGAGCCAGCTCGCTGAACATGAGCATCCACACGAGCAGATAACGTATGTGGTGCAGGGTAAACTTCACTTCTTTCTGGCTGGTGAGCGGCATGAATTGTCCACTGGTGATTCACTACTTATTCCTGGCAATGTTCCTCATGGTGTGAGTGTTGTGGAAGATACCTTTGTGATTGATACATTTAGCCCACCCCGCGAGGATCTACTGGAGCAGGATCGTGCACATGCGGAGAGCTAAGGGTTAGGGGTTATCAGGTTAAGGGTTGGTTTTTCCCCTGTGATAGGTGGGCGGCTTGCTGTCCACCGATATCCCCTCATCACTGTTTGGGAACCGCACCGCGCTGAAGCGCGGTGCTGAGAACAGCGTCCATCTGCTGACTAGTTTCGCACCTTCACCGCTCGTATGCCTAAAAACAGAGGTATCTCCTGATCGGCGAGAGTGTCGGCGCGTGATTGGCTTGATGCTTTGCCTTCCTCGTGTTTGGGGATCTCACGCACCTGATCGATCAACAGACCGCACGCCGACAGGCCATTGATGTAGTCTGAGAGTGGCCGATGAAAGCTGCGTGTCACTCCACCCTTATCGCCAGGGTGTGGCTTCATCGGGACGGGGAGCGGTGTCAGGTAGCGATCAACGCGGCGGTAGCGGAGCTTGCGACCTTCGTCCCAGCCCCAGCCGCTCTGACGCGGCACGCGAAAGCAGGGATGGGTCATCAGCAGGACAATGCGCCCACCATCGCAGAGAGACCACGCTGCGGACTGCAACACCTGATCGAGTGGGTCCATGTCCTGAATGCTGAGAAGGAAAACTGCTGCATCAAACGAGTTGGCCTGTAGACCGTCAAGAGCGGTGAGTTTGCGTGCATCACCAACGAGAAACCGCCCAGCATTGCCGTGGTGTTGACGGGCAAAGCGCAGTAGCCGTTCGCTTGCATCCACACCGGTGTAGCGTGCCCCGGCTTCGGCGATGAATGGAGCAAGCGGACCAGGACCACATCCGATATCGAGAATGCGCTCTCGCTTCTGCGGGGCCAGCAGATCGAGGATCGCGGGGATGGCAAATGTGCGGTGGTATTTGCTCCCGCCCTCGCCAACCATGCCTTGATACCATGCGGCAACCGGGTCCCAACTGGTACGCACTCCTGGTTTACGGTTTTGTCGTTTTGGTGGTCGCATAAAGCCCTGAATTTCTACTAAAGCACGTGAGATGACGCTGCTGCATTATCGTGAGAAAACGGTTTAAATCAGCATGGCTGACAATCGGCATACGCAATCTTTTATTCCAAAAGAAACATAATGCCACTATCGAGCTTGCCACTGTCCCCAGAGACGTTGCAAACGGCTTCTGTAAACATAAAACGAGACCGTGGTATTGTACCACGGCCTGTGAAACAGTGTAGAGCGTATTCCTGGACAGCGATTAGACGAGGATATCAGTGGCGCGTCGCCCACCCCACTGCTGAGTAATCTGCTCATCAAATTCATCGGCGTTTTTGACCACTGCCGCGAGGAAGGTTGCTAATTCGTCAGCATTTTCGCACAACGAGATCGGCATGACGTGAGTAAAGATAATCTCGTTGCTGCCACTCACTCCGAAGCGCCCCAGCGAGAGCGTGTCATTCTGACGGAGCAAGTACAACAGGCACTCGTTGGTAAGATCAGCTTCCTTTACCACGACAGCACGCATCGATATCAGTGCATCGTTTTCGTGGCCGTCAACATATTCCCAGGTGTAAGGCAATACATCAACACGAACAACGCTGGTGCCATAGCTCATACTAAACCGTGGCATATCATCGTGGGCAAAGAATTTGAGCCCCATCTCGATTTCGGCTGATCCGACGATCTTGCCCATCCATTCGGTAACCTGTTCGTATGCCGCACGCTGTTGCGGAGTTTCAAACTTCATAGTTGCTCCTCGTGATTAGATAAACAAATAGAGGATATCCTCGTTGGGACATCCTCCGTAATGTACGTGATTAAACACGAGAGAACCTGATCGAAATGGTCTCTGAATGGTGTCGGAATCGAGTCCGCCAGTTACACTACGACGTTGACGATCTTGCCAGGGACCACAATCACTTTGCGTATGGGCTTATCGCCAATAAAACTTAGCACGCGCTCGTTCTTCAAGGCCCATTCGCGTAGTTGATTCTCGTCGGCTGCGGCTGGCACATTAATTTTGCCACGCATCTTGCCATTCACCTGCAACACCAGTTCAATCTCGTCCTGTACCAGTGCGGCTTCGTCGAGTTCGGGCCATGCTGCGTCGTAGACACTGCCCCCGCCACCAAACCATGCGTGGAACTCCTCGGCCATGTGTGGGGCAAAGGGCGACAACAAGCGGGCGTAGGTATGGGCCAGCAATGTGAAGACAGGTGTGCAACGACCAACATCATTGCGGTAGCGTGCGGCATCGTTCAGTAGCTCCATCAGGGCGGCAATAGCCGTGTTGAAGCGAAAATATTTGGTGTCTTCCGTTACTTTTTTGATGGTCTCGTGGATACGGCGGTATAGAGTTTTGTCCGCATCCTGGAGCGTTTGCAGATCGAACTGCTGCACTGTGGCATATGATGTGATGGCAATCTCATCACGATCTGTGCTAAACAGCGCAACGAGACGGTTGAGGAAGCGCAGTGCCCCGGCTACACCCTCGTCCGTCCACTCCATGTTGTTCTCAGGGGGTGCGGCAAACAAAACCACAATACGGGCCACATCGGAGCCGTACTGACGGACGAACGGGCCGACCGGAATGCCATTGCCAGCGCTCTTACTCATGGTTACAGGCCCACTCACCGCTACCCAGCCACCGTCTTCTTGCTCAAGTGTATAGCCGTGTGGCTTCAACGCAGCCTGAGCCTGTACAACGCTTTGGGGCTCTTGTGGTAGCTCAATCTTGCGCCGGAGTTCTTCGGGAAACTGGACCGTATCAGATGTGGGAGACTCAAGTAGTGTTTGTACCCGACGCTGTACCATGCCCTGAGTGAAGAGCGCTCGGAATGGCTCATCCTCCGGTACAAGACCTTCATCATAGAGCACTTTGGTGATAAAGCGTGAATACAACAGGTGCAGAATGGCATGCTCAATGCCACCAGTATATTGATCAACCGGCATCCAGCGAGCAGTCGAGGCCTTTGAAAAAATCTCTTTATCGTTTTGAGCATCACAAAAACGCAGGAAGTACCATGACGAGTCGACAAATGTGTCCATTGTGTCAGTGTCACGCAGCGCCGGCTGACCTGTTTCAGGGTCGGTAACATTGACCCACGACTCGGCAGCAGCGAGTGGCGATTTCCCTTTCGGCAGGTAATCGTTTACCTCAGGCAACTCAACCGGCAATTGGTCTTCCGGCACCGGGACAATCGAGCCATCCTGGCGATGGATCATCGGGATAGGTGCACCCCAATAGCGCTGACGGCTGATCAACCAGTCACGTAGACGATAGTTGATGGTGCCCTTGCCCTTGTTATTTTTTTCCAACCAATCAATAGTTGCTTTGATGCTCTGGCCTTCCTCTTTGCCTGATGGGATGCCATTGATGGGGCCAGAGTTGATCATTACACCATCATGGGGCCAGGCTTCGGTTAACTCATCAGCACTCGCTTGTTGGTCAGGTGGCTGCACTACCAGACGGATCGGCAGGTTGAACTCGCGGGCAAACTCAAAGTCACGCTGGTCGTGCGCGGGAACAGCCATGATGGCGCCGGTGCCGTAGCCCATCAGCACATAGTCAGCAATCCAGATCGGAATCTGTTCATCATTGACCGGGTTGGTCGCATATGCGCCGATAAACACGCCAGTTTTTTCTTTGGTGGTACTGGTCCGTTCAATCTCGCTCTCGAGTTTGGTTTTGGCAACATACGCCTCGACTTCGGCTTTCTTCTCAGGCATGGTGAGCTTGCCTACCAGGGGATGCTCTGGGGCCAATACCATAAAGGTTGCTCCCCACAGTGTGTCGGGTCGTGTGGTGAAGACTACCATCGGATCGCCCTGTTCGGAGACGAAGGTCACTTCGGCGCCTTCGCTCTTGCCGATCCAGTTGCGTTGCATGGTTTTAACGCGCTCAGGCCAATTGTCAAGCTTGTCAAGATCGACCAGGAGGCGCTCGGCGTAGGCGGTGATGCGGAAGAACCATTGTTCCAGGTCTCGTTTTTCGACTTTGGCACCACTCCGCCAGCTATACCCTTCACTATCGACTTGCTCATTTGCTAGTACGGTTTGATCAACCGGGTCCCAGTTGACAGTGGATTTGGCCCGGTAGGCCAGACCTCGTTTGTAGAGCAATTGGAAAAGCCACTGGGTCCATTTGTAATAATCAGGAGCACAGGTGGTTACTTCGCGGTTCCAATCGTACATAATACCGGCGATGTCAAGAGAGTCTTTTGACTCTGCGATGTTATTATAGGTCCAGTCACGTGGATTGACATTACGTTGAATGGCTGCATTCTCAGCTGGGAGACCAAAGGCATCCCACCCAAACGGATGCAGGACATCGTAGCCACAAATCACATAGTAGCGGGTAAGCACATCACCAATGACATAGTTCTTTAAATGACCAACATGGAGATCACCGCTAGGGTAGGGGAACATTTCGAGAATGTAGCGGTTGGGTGCATTCGGTCGGCGACCCGCCTCAAAAATACGTTCACGCGCCCAGAACTCGCGCCATTTCGGCTCGATGGCTGGATCAAAGCGCTCAATTGGTCGTTTTGGCGGTGCTTGTGTCATGGGCAACGCTCCTTACTTGCTGTGTAATATGCTGCTGTGGTACGAATACAAAAATATTTTTTATGACTTTCGGACGATATAGAAACAGGTTTGCTCCTCTTCAATAACGTCTTGCAATTCTAAAGAAAGGTGCATCTTCTCCAATGCCTCTAATACCTCAACATCGTTCCAAGGATGTTCGATGTGAGTCTCCTCGCCACGCCACCAACGGTCTATCTCGCGGACAAACCAACCGATTCTGCGTTTGGCTAGTTGTTTCCTGCTATCATAGTGGAGTTGATGGTAGACCAAACAGTCCTGATTATCATAGACGACGATGTCACGATCATCCCACATTACATAATCTTCGACACGACGTACATCAAAAGCGAAGATACCACCCGGTTTTAATACTTTGTGTACCTGTGCTAGTATGGCAACCAGGTTATTACCCTCAACAAGATAGTTGAGCCCACCAAAGCAGCTCACGAAATCAAACGACGCGTGGCCTACACCTGATATCTCTGTGAGTGCACGCATATCAGCTTCGATCAATGTCACCGATTGGCCTGAGTTGCGTGTTTTGGCCTGTGCTATATGGAGCATCGCAGCAGAGCAATCCAGACCAATAACACTGCAACCTTGTGCTGCCAGCATCTGTGCGACTACGCCTGTTCCGCAGGCCAGATCGAGCACCTTACGTGGATAACGCTCATGTGCATGCATCCAACCAATAGCCCGTTCCGCCAGATGCACGCCGTGTCGCGCCTGACCAGTAGCATCATAAATCGGTGCATAGTTGATGTACATTGTCGTTTGTGTTTCCATCAGATCAAAAAAGCCCCGCCCCGACCGGGACGAAGGCTTGGCCTCGTGGTACCACCCCGCTTTAACAGCACCGACACACGGTTTACTGTCCTCGCATGCGCGATAACGGGCGCTCCCGAAGCCGACTACACAACTCGTGTGTTGGTTGAGTCTTCACCAGCCTGACCTTCATTCAGGCGAGTTCAGCGCGGTTTGCAGCCTTGCACCAGACGGCTGCTCTCTGAATGTGTGCGCCTACTACTCCCGAACATGGCCTTCCAATAGGCGAAAGTATACCACACCTTTCCACGCTGTGACAAGGCAGTCGTTAAAAGGTTGGTCACAATGGAGAAATAAAGTACTAAGATCGAAAGTAGTACCTCAGTACTTCAACAAGAGTACGTGTAGATCAGGCAACTATCTTGAGAAAAACATATGATGTGTCTCAAGTAATACAGATTTGAACCATTTACACATCATTCTAATTGATATTGACCACTTAGCACTTATAACGAGACTGCAAGGAGGGAAACATGTTACGAGCAAGTAACTATAACATCTATGTGGATTTTCCTGATGATAGTGAAGAGATGCTACTTGTACATGGGTATACTGGCGCATATGATAAAGTCTCACGGCGGGTAGCAACATATGTGCGTGCCTTAGAGACAGTTCGTCCTCCTAAGCCATTATTTGGAGCCTGGGCCCCTGAAGATGGAGATATTGTGTCCCCTTCAGATCAAGCGATTGCCGTACTTAAGCAACGTGGTTATCTTACAGAAATGGGACGAGAAGAAGAACATCTTTTTTTTCAGAAATTAGCCAATAAGCTCCATACATACCAGCAACAACGTGGGATTGGCTATATTTTTATGCTTACATACGACTGTAATCTACGTTGTTCATACTGTTTTCAAGACTGTGTGCGGAAAGATACCTCTCGTGTGCAACTACTGCGTACAATGAGCCGAACTCTAGTAGACCGTATTTTTATGGCTATGCCTCAGATTGAAAATCATCATCACCTACCAGCACATGCTCGTTCACCTCGATCTATAGGATTTTTTGGTGGAGAACCTTTCCTTGAACGAAACCGTCGAATCGTAGAATATATTATTACGAAGGCACAAGAGCATGGTGGTGCGCGTTTTTCGGGAGTCACAAATGGGACTGATCTGCACGTCTATCGTGATTTACTAAGCCCAGATATTATTGGCCAATTGCAAATAACACTTGATGGCCCGCCAGACGAGCATGATCAACGACGTATATATGCAGATGGAGCAGGATCATTTGAGCGTATTGCTCAGAATATTACGATGGCCCTTGAACTGGGGGTTAATATCAGTGTTCGTATGAACATTGATCGTAACAATGTGCATTTACTTCCCGTGTTAGCTGATGAGATTGTGCAGCGTGATTGGCACCACGCAAGAAACTTCTCTGCGTACGTCTCACCCATACATGCTTCTAACGAGCATACAGATGTGAAAACAACTTTTGGCTCATGGGAGCTTGACCAAACCTTGAATCAACTTCGCGAACAATACGAAAACATGTATATCATTGGTCGCCCTGATGATAAAGTAAAGCACCAAGCACAAACACTGTTCAATCATCACTCCGATCCCTTTCTTAAACCACACTTCTGTGGTGCTCATTCGGGCATGTATGTACTGGATGTGTTGGGTGATATTTACGCTTGCTGGGAGCGAACAGGTGATCCGAATCTTCGTATTGGGAACATCACAAAAGATGGTGATTTTGCTATCAATGAGCCAATGAATGAATTATGGCGTAGTCGTAACGTGACAACCAACCCGGTCTGTAGTCAATGCCGTTTTGCACTCTACTGTGGTGGTGGATGTGCTGCTATGGCAGAGACACATCGTGGGAAATTTTTTACGAACTTCTGTGATGGTTTTGCCGCACGTTTTCGTGCCAGTGTCGCAGAAGCTTACCTTGAACATACGCGTGGAACAAACGTGAGAACCTCAATAAGTGAGGGATGTACTCAATAATAATCCTATTGCTAAACTTGTTTCAAAACTTCAATATATTGTTGTTGCACCTGATTAGCATCTTGGTCGTACTTGCCACGAATAATTACAGAATACTACGAAAGAAGACAAGGTAGAAATGTATTTAGCAGACCCTACAGCAACGTTAACAGAGATGGTGAGTCTCAACGCGCTGGATTGACCGTGGAAGCGCTTGAACAACGCCTTGAACTGTCCTATGCCTGGCTGATTTCGCAATCTAATGATATGGATACACATTGTCCTTCATAGTGTACATGTTTTGGTGCATATTGCAATGCTGACAGCATATGTGGGTCCAATGTCTGCCCAGGAGGGAATTGCCCGGAAGGGCCAAATCCTTCGTAAAGCACTCTCTGAAGAACTATCTTGAGGGTTATGTTGAAACTATCGTAGAAGGAGGCATACTATGCCATCGAATCGCCCCCTACCAACGTTTGAGATAAGTGAGATTGTGAGTCTCAACGCGCTGGATTTGACCGTGGAAGCGCTTGAACAACGGCTAGAATTGTCTTATGCGTGGATGACTCCGCAATCCAATGACACAAATCTTTGTCATTCCAATTGTTTTATTGACTGCTCTTGCAATATGGACTGCTCTTGCAATGCTGACCATATATGTGGGTCCAATACATGTTCCGGCGGGAATTGTCCTGAAGGGCCAAATCCTTCGTAAAGCACTCTCTGAAGAACTATCTTGAGGGTTATGTTGAAACTATCGTAGAAGGAGGCATGCTATGCTATCGAACCGCCCCCCACCAACGTTTGAGATAAGTGAGATTGTGAGTCTCAACGCGCTGGACTTAACCGTGGAAGTACTCGAACAACGGCTGGAATTGTCTTATGCATGGGTTGGTACGCAAGTTGACGGTGAATGTAGCTGTAGTCCTAATAATTGTCAAAATCACTGTGGTGGAGCTTGTTCTTCCCTGTGTGTCTTTGATTGTCCTACCAACGTCTGTGTCGGTGGAAATTGTCCGGTTGAGCCAGATAAAACTTAGAGTCTGATCAAATCACCTATCTGATAGGAGATTGTAAATGCATTCCCATTATTCCATACAGTGTTTGAGATGGGTGAGGTTGCGAATCCCAACACGCTGGATTTGACCGTGGAGGCACCCGAACAACAGCTCGAATTGTCTTATGCCCAGATCATTACTCAACCAGATGATGCATGTTGTTTGTGTTCCGTTAACGATTGTCGCTGTTATTGCACAGAAGGTATTGATTGCAGTGTGAACTGCACTACCGATCATATCTGTGTGACCAATGTGTTTTGAAAGAGGAATTGCCCTGAAGGGCCGAATGCTTCGTAAAGCACTTTCTGAATCACTATCTTGAGAATTAGATTATAAACATATACATAAGGAGGTATGACATGTCGTCAAACCATCTCTTTCCAACTATTGAAGTAAGTGAGATTGTGAGTCTCAACGCGCTAGATTTGACCGTGGAAGCGCTCGAACAACGGCTGGAACTATCCTATGCGTGGATTGGTGCACAACCCGATGATGGATGTAACTGTCACTGTAGTCCTAACAATTGTCAAAATCATTGTGGTGGATGTCTTGGACATTGTCCAGATAATTGCATGCGGTGTGACTTGAACTGCACTGCCGATCACGCATGTGGGTCCAATACATGTTCCGGTGGGAATTGTCCGGTGGAACCTGGTGATTTGTAAAGCATTCCACTGAACAATTTCCTAAGTAGCATTGTAAAGAACAAAAAGGAGGCACAGGATGTCATTAGATCATTCCTTTACAACTATTGAGGTAAGTGAGATTGTGAGTCTCAACGCGCTAGATTTGACCGTGGAAGCGCTCGAACAACGGCTGGAACTATCCTATGCGT
>JBCDFA010000183.1:0-14831 GCA_039178835.1 Chloroflexota bacterium | reverse complement strand
CAACGAATAGACTCACCGAGACGATTTTCTTTACCGACCGTGTTCATTACCTCACGTAATAAATCCTGGTCAGAAATATGCTGCATATCTGTCTGATTGCCATTGCGCTCAACCATTTCACGACGGAAACGTTCAATTTCGTCAGCGGCCATTTCACGAAATTTTACATCTAATGCGTCGCCAGACTCAAGTTGTTCACTATCAATCAATAATGTACGAGGACGGTGTAAACGAGTCCCATGTTCATCAAAGTTGCGGAATAATGGGAGGCGTCCTTCATGATAGGTGGTAGTCTCACCATCCTCACCAATGCGGTGAAAGCCTGACACAAAATCATGGACTAATTTAGAAGTAGAGGTATTGTTACAGACAATAATAAAGACTGGTGGTACATGAATACCAGACGCATCCCACAAATGAAAGGTTTTTTCGTAATGGCCATACAATGCCAGTAAGGCGGTCTGGAGTTCATTAGGAATGCTTAAGGGGTCCAGCGTTTGTCCTGCTTTGCCACGTCCACGCTTGGGGAGACCTTTACTGATATGTTTCCAAAGATCACGGAATCGGGGTGTCTCACCTCCAGGCACATTGTCAGCCACGGGAACCCGTGGCAACTTGACAATACCGCACTCAATCGCATCCATCAGCTAAGAGTCACTGACCGTCCATGGAAACAATGTCCCCTCAGCGTATCCAGATCCACGAAGAAAGAAAGGCGTTGCTGACAAGTCATAGACCATTTGGATGCCTAATTTACGTTTTACCATCTCAAGACCGGAAATCCATAAACGCGCAGCCTCATTGTTCTTTTGTGCTTCTTGCTTCTCATCTCCCTTTAGATCTGCTAAATCATCATTCTGCGACTTTTCCCGATAACAGTGATGGGCCTCGTCGTTCAACACCAAAATATTTTTTATGCCCATTAGGTCTGGCATGGCCCGTTGGATCATTTGCCCTTCTGTCTCCAACGTTTGTAATTCTGGTCCTCGCCCTTGAAGTAATGCTCGGCCACCTGCCGATAACTCCAACCGCTCTCGTAGTTTAAATGCGTGATAGTTAACAATAACAATCTTGGCACGATCAACATCGTTGAGCATGTCACTGGGAACCAACTCACGATCTTTGTAATAGCTATCAGGATCATTCGGTTGGAGTACTCGTAATCGATCACGAATTGTGATTCCTGGAGTTACAATTAAAAATCCACGCGTAAAACGATTGCTCTGGGGATGTCGAACAGCATTGATCGTTTGCCATGCAATCAGCATGGCCATAACCGTCGTTTTGCCTGCACCCGTTGCTAATTTAAGGGCAATACGCAGTAATTCAGGATTAGCATCTGTATTCGCCCGTTGAATATGATCGAGAAAAACTTGCTCACTTTTCCCTAGCTTAGGTGCAACCTCAGTCAACCAAATGACTGTTTCCACAGCTTCAATCTGGCAGAAAAACGGGCGAATATCCTGAAAGTCGTGATGCCGCCAGTGACTCAATAGCCGTGCTGTTTCAGGTGTTACTTGCCAGTCACTAGGGTTAGGAATCTGACGCCACCGATCCACACGATCTCTGATAGCATTAATAATCGGCGTAGGATCGTACTGTTGTTCATCTGTAGATAACCCTAGTCCCTCATCAAGCATCAAACGAGCCTGGTGATGACTTTGCGTTTGTTTTCGCTTTTTGGGTTTGGGAACAGGTGTAATAAACTCAGCTGAGCGACGCTTTTCAATAATAAGATTGGTGGGTTTTCGGTCTTCATCAAGTTCCTAATGACGAGATGGGTATTTGTAAGGAGAATTCAAAATTGGTTTCTCAAAAAATTGTTCTGTCATAGTAGCCCACATCATATAAGGAAAGGAAATATACAACAAAGTTAGCTGTAGGATGAAGGGGAGAAATAAACTTTGTATTGCTCAAGTTTTGTTCGGTAGATCATATTATATACTACAACCCCAAGAACATACCAATTCAATCAATGATTCACGATTACGGCGGTTGCAAACCGCCGCTACGAGAGCAATGAGTAGACATGTAGGCGCGGCTTGCAGCCGTGCGAGATACTGATACGGAGGTTGCAAAATACGCTCAACGAAGAAGTAGGCACGGCTTGCAGCCGCGCAGGAGAGTGCACGGCGGTTACAAACCGCCGCTACTACTGACTCGACAGATCCTAACCACCGCTGCTATCTACAACAAGCCCCGAGCGTAGGCGCGAGCCGCGCACCATACCACCTACATATAAAAGAGCGAAAGGTACAGGAAACATTGACTCGACAGATCCAAACCATCGCGACAGCCAACCACTACCACTGATACGGCGGTTACAAACCACCGCTACAATCGACCAACAAGACATAATTGTGGACGCGGCGTGCAGCCGTGTGCGAGACTGGATCAACTAACCTCATCAAGCACTACTCTTCCATAAAAGCCCTTTTACGTTGTTTTTACGTTTTTGTTACGTACCTTACCTATAGTAATACCATACATTGAGCTAAATCAACTATATGAAAGGGCTGAACATGTTTACTAAGCGGCTTCTCTCCGTAGGATTTTTGACGGCTATTTTATTTGGTTTATTTGTGAGCAGCGCCAATGCTGGCTCTACAGGACCATCAGGCCTAAATTGCCCATCGTTCGTAACCGTTGGTGACTACTTCACTTGTACATTTCAAGATTCGTCAGGAAATGACAGCTATGGTGTAGCATCAGACTTTGACCTCTACGTTCATAGTGTTTACAATTACAATGGACAGGGTTATGTATATGTAGAAGCATACTCAGCAGGCAGTAGTGAAGTTTGTGTCTACAACTTTGCTCAGACTGTTAAGACCTGCCAAACGGTCAATATTTACCCACAAGGTGCCCAACCGTAAAAGTGTATAAAGTATTCTATTAGCAATCCTCCAAACAAACAATAACCACAAACGTAGCTCATGTTTGTGGTTATTTGATATTGGTTGACTAGCCAAGGAGAAAAATTTTGATGTATTCCATTAGACAAACGATCTCTATGTTATTCCTGATCATTCTCATAATGGGAAGCATGGGGGGACATACTTCAACAGCATCGGCAGCAGCCTACAATCTCAATTGCCCAGAGTACATTGAAATAGGGTCACAAGTGACATGTACATATCAACACAACAATGCTTATGATACTCACAATGTTACCATAACTAACACAGCTATCGAAAATGCGGGAAATTCATATACAAACAACGGTCTAGGGCAAGTTGTTATTCGCGCAAACGAGAGTAACACATCTATTTGCCATAATGCGATAGGGCAAGTTGCTCCCTGCACTAAGGATCAATATTTACTTCATTCGGTAGGTAATGGTGTGACTATCTGTGTGTATTCAGAATATGCTTCATTTAAAACCTGCGATAAAGTGTACGTATATTAGTATAAGTAGATATCCAACGGCTGGGGTCAATACACTCCAGCTACACTGATCCTCCAACCACAAATCGTACAATCTTCACTTGCACTTGCGAGGGCATCGCCCTGTGGCCTCCACGCAACACTCACTACACTCTTCTGATGTGCCTGAGTCGACCCAAGAACAGAGAAATGCTGAGTATCCCACAGCCATAGCTGACCATCTTTGCAACCACACACAAGCCATGGTTCTGTTGGGTGCCAGCTGAGGCAGCGAATCCAGTCGGTGTGATGACCAAGAACTTCGGTGCAATTCAAATCTGCGTTATTCCAGATGCGAATCGTTTCATCAAGGCTCCCACTCGCAAGCTGCGATCCGTCAGGTCGCCACGACACACTTGAGGTATACCACTCATGGTCTCGCCGGGTTTCGATAAGGCGCATCTGGCCAAGGTCCCAAAACCGGATCGTCATGTCTTCCGATGCACTCGCCAGAAGTGGTCTGACAGGATGCAGCGCAAGATCGGTAATCGGAGCCACATGTCCCTGCAATTGTTTATAAGATCCCTGCTGAAGGTGCCATACTCGTATCGTTTTGTCGGCGCTCGCACTGACAAGGCGATCCCCTTCATTCGTCCAGCACAAAGCCGTAACACGCCCCGCATGACCACTCAGCGTTGACTCAAGTTGTCTCGTTTGTGTATTCCAAAGCATAATGCGCTTATCGGAGGTGCCAACAGCCAGTAGAGGTTGCGTTGGATGCCATGCCAGACTAGTGTTCCACGCTGCGTGCTGAGCAAGGATACCTAGTGCCGTTCCTGTCGTACCATTCCACAATCGAACAGTACCATCTTTGCTCGCACTGGCAAGCACATCTCCCGCCCCATTCCATGCCACGGCACGCACAACCTGAGTGTGGCCCTCGCAGGAGTACAAGTGTTGAATGGTGCCATTCGGCTGTGGTGTCAAATAGGTACGTGTTGGTAAAGGCATAAGCTATCTCATCACGAATCACAGAGATCACCTCGACATATCAGCCCTCCCACGCAACGGTCATCATATGCCGAAAGAGCCGATTAAGCTCGTCCTTCGATGGGCGCGGCGGGGCAGGCGACTTTGGTGCCGTCTCCAATCGCGTCAACTCGGCTTCGATAAACTGGCTAATCAGAGCGTTGCGTGGCCCCTTGTCAAGCTCATCGCCTGCCTTCTTCCGTACAAGTAAAACCTCGATTTCGTGCTTGAGTGTCGCATCAGTGATGATGGCATCAACGAGTGTTGCAAACTCCATCGGCACCACACCACGTTCAGCCTCGATCCACTTAATCGCCAGAAGCGGCCGTAGCACATAAAAATATTTCTTGACCCAGATTTCATCGCTCCGCAAATAATCGCGATAGTTGCCACGCGCCATGTTCAGATAGTGAAACATACACGCCACTGGCGAATAGTAGATCGGCAAAAGTTGCTGAAACTGTGCAGCAGCGTCATACTCGTTGCGATAGACAATCGGTGAGTTGAGCCATTCTAGCAATGGTGGATTGGATTTACGCAGAAGTTGCAGCGCCTTACGCAGATCCCAGCCACTCACGTCGAGATGATCGGAAATCGGGCGCTCGATCACGTCGCGATGATGTTCAACATCAATCGTGAGGTACCAATCCTGTCGGTGTACATAGATAAAACGCACATCATAATCACTATCCCGCGAAGGAAAGCCCCATGCCCGGCTCCCCGACTCGCAGGCATACAAAATCCGCACGTCTTTCTCTTCTTCAATGGTGTGTAAGGTCTTGAGAATTGTATCAAACATAGTGGCTATCAAACCTCTTCTCTAAACATGAACGTCTGGGGCTATTATACCGAAACAGCGACGACTCGGGATGAGCGCAAAGGCGGATCTATGGGAGTTTCTCAAAGAGGGTCCGGCGCATCACCCGCTCGACGAGAGCCGGCGCAAGACGACCAACCACAGCAAAGATGCGATTGCCCGACCCAGGTATGAGCACGCGGCGGCGCTGCTGCACACTCTGATGGATGAGATCGGCGAGGCGCTCAGGCGGCATACGTCGCTGCTCATTCCGGTTGTCAGGGCTGTAGCGTCGCGCATGGGCTGTACGCGTCGGGCCTGGGTAGACCGTGAGCACATGCATATCGTCCCTGGCAAGCGCCGCCGCCAGACTCCGCGCATACGAAGCGAGACCATCTTTGCTGGCGGCATACACTACCGCACCCGGATAACTCACAACCCGCGACAGTGAGGAGATAAACACCAGCGACCCACCACGCGCTATACGGTTGTCACGCAGCAACCCGGCAGTAATGAGCATTGGCGCAAGGAGGTTGATGTCAAGGACTTTTTGCTGATGCTGAAGATTAGAATGAGCAAATGGCCCAACCGCATTGATCCCAGCGTTGTGGATCAACACATCGATGGGTGGCCGTTCTTTGAGGGCTGCTAACGTATTGGCGATATCTTCGTTACATGAGAGATCGGCCAACAGAAAGGTGATAGTTGCACCATCACGCGATAGTTCTTTCTGAGTTTGTTCAGCACGTTCTGCATCAACATCGATCCCGGTGATCGTATAGTTTTCTGCTGCAAAACGCTGGGCCAGCGCCTTGCCAATGCCGTCGGCTGCCCCGGTAATGACACAGTGTTTCATCGGCCTCTTCTCTGTACAAAACGATCAATCACCCAGTCAAAATGCGTTCCAGCGGTGTGAAGGAGTTGGTTGGTCAAGCCAATCGTCGCAGATGGGCTGCCTCGTTCGATGGCACCAACAATCTGTTGCGCGACCACTTCAGCGGTGGGAAAACGCTCCCAGCCTAGTTTGTCGAGCGGGGCGCCGCTTCGCTCATGCATGTTGGTGCGCGTTGCCCCCGGACGAATGACCTGCACGTTTACTTTTCCATCCAACTCAATGCGAAGACTTCGCGCAAAGCCTTCTAGTGCCGATTTGGTCGCCGTATACACCGCGTAGTCTGGTGCAGGCAGGGCCGAGACGACCGAACTGATAAAAGCTATGGTACCACGTGCACGTTCGAGATAGGGCAACAACGTATGCGTTAGTGCTATTGGCGCCCGCAGATTCACCGCTTCCAGATCACGAATACTCTCTGCTGACTGCTCTTCGGTCGCCCCGTAGAAACCAATAGCAGCATTGTGAATCAGCAGATCGAGCCGCTCCACACCACGATCTCTGAGAAACTGCTCAATAGTTGTGGCGCTCCCCGGCTGTGACAGATCGGTTCGGCAGTACGATTCTGCAGTAAAAAGCGCTGAGTCAAGTGTGTCTATTGACCGCCGCCCAACGAGGATTTGCTGAGAACCCATCGCGTGATAGTGACATGCTAACGCCAGACCGATACCGTCCGTTGCACCTGTAATCAGAATGGTTCTGGGTGTATGTGACACTATTGTGCCTCAACTTCAGCCGAGCCGGCACTATTGAAACGCGCCTTCAACCAGCGCCACATCCCTGGTCCGAAAAGGTAAGCCAGCAGGACAACATTGAGTAGCGCCTCGAACAACGCAAACTGCACACCAAAATACTGCGGGTCCCAGTAGCTGATCGGCGCTGTGTAGCGAATCGTCCACTCAAAGGGGAAGAACAGCAGTGGCCCATCGTTTACGTGCGTTGGAATATCGATAGCAGTGTGGATCAAACAGCCAACAGCCAACCAGAAGATCCAGCGAAATGGTGAGCCAAGGGTACCACGGAAACGCCAGAGGAAAGCCATCATCAAAAGCAAGAGCGTAGGCGAGTGAAAAAAATTGTGGGTCGCAATCCAGAAAGGATCTTCAAAGAAAAGCGTATCAAACATGTAGTTGAACGTGTCGCGTGTTTCCATTCCCTGTACATAGCGATAGTAGACAAATCCCCCGACCGATAACAGATAGAGCGGCAGATCGGGCGCAACTGCCCCCCAGAGCAAGGCACTGCGTGGAATGTTCACTTTACGACGAAACCCTTTGCGTATCGCTGCGTTGATGATGAGATGTGTTGGTGTGTTCACGGGGCAATTACCTTACGTTGTTGTAGTAAATACTATTTTTTTGCAAGTTACTTGTATTATAGCACTTGCCATAAACGGTTATCTGAGAAAGATCACAGAATGCTCAGTCTGCTATTCCTGCTGTCAAAAAGTTCTTACACATGGTAGAATCCACCGATAACATAGCACCCTTAACTACGAAAACATGGGTCCTGGAGGATTTATAAGTAAAGAGAGGTTGTGATGCTCACACTTGAAGGTGATTATCTCGAACTACGAGCCATGCTAGAGTCGGACATTCCCGCACTGCTGAAGATATATCAGGGAACTCCGCTCTACTTCGATGGCCTTGATTATGATGTTACACAAGTAACCCTTGACGATGTTCACGATCAGTGGCAGCAATCCCAGGAGTCTGATCATTATTATTTATTAGGCGTCTATCACATTGAGACCGACCTGCTGATTGGAGTCGCTGATGTGAAAATCGATATGCCGCAGCAGGGAGCCGCAGGTCTGTGGCTGTTGATCTGGGGTGGCTTCCAGCGCCAGGGGTATGGGCAGGAATGCCTTTCATTGCTGCAAGCGTGGCTACAAGCTGCGTACACTATCACTGACCTCTACGCTATTGCCGCCAACAACGAAGAAGGGCAGAGCTTTCTTGAATTGCAGGGATTTCGCCCCACTGGCGAGTCCGCTACACCGCCCATTGGCCATGGGGAGGCTTTCTGGATGAGACGCGTGGGCGACGAATAACAGGACAGACTATACTACAAGATATTAGATGTAATTGATACAGGACACCTGATGACTCAAGAGCGTAGCACTGAACGGTCTGCTGTTGATAAAACGCAAAATGGCCCAGTCACAACAGTCTCACTGGCCAACGACCTCACCAGACTCGGCATTCAACCAGGGATGGTCTTGCTGGTCCACTCCTCGCTCAGTTCGCTGGGCTGGGTCTGTGGTGGGCCGGTTGCAGTCATTCTGGCCCTGGAAGAGGTACTTGGCCCAGAGGGAACCCTCATTATGCCAACCCACTCCACTGGACTGACTGACCCAGACGAGTGGGCTAATCCGCCGGTTCCACACGAGTGGCGCGAAACCATCCGCGAGACCATGCCCGCTTATGACCCTGATATGACACCAACGCGCGAGATGGGGGCCATTCCCGAATGCTTTCGTAAACAGCCCGGTGTCAAACGGAGCAATCATCCTCATGTTTCCTTTGCTGCGTGGGGCCAACATACAAACACCATTGTCGACGGCCACGGGCTAGCGTTTGGGTTAGGAGAACAATCACCCTTGGCTCACATCTACGATCTCAATGGATGGATTCTACTTCTGGGTGTAGGACACAACAACAACACCTCACTCCATCTGGCGGAGTATCGTGCGGCATTTGAAAGTAAACGTATTGTCAAGAATCACGGACCTGTGATGCAGAATGGTCAGCGCAGCTGGGCTGCATTTTACGATGTTGATGTCAACAGCGAAGATTTTTATCGTATCGGTGCCAACTTTACTGCCGACACTGGATTGGTGCAACAGGGCCAGGTCGGCAATACAACAGCTTCCTTGATGCCTCAATGCGCAATTGTCGACTATGCGGTACAATGGCTTGAAGAACACCGCTAATCGACTCATACAATAGATCGTGAGGGGGGCCATTGAACATATCCCCATCTGTTGCTCGTGCCTATCTCAGTCGCAACGTTGACCAGCATCTGACATTGTTGGGAATGCTTGACTATGAAATGGTGCAAGACATCTATGGTGTAACTCACAGTGGCCATTTGAAAGGTCTTGCTATTCTATCAAACCCTATCGCCATGCTAACAGAAACACCTCCAACCATTGCCTTGAGCATTGCCGAGGAATCTGTGGTGTCTGAGTTACTACACCTACGAGATTGGCCAATACCTGCAATCTGGTCGACGCATCAGCCACACATCTTGACACAGATCGAAGCATGGCTGGAGCATCGCCACGATCCCGACCGAGGAGCGTTGTACTATCTTGCACCAGCGTTCCAGCCTCTGGACCAACCACTTGTGCGTCGGCTGGTGTGGGAAGATGCCGATCAGCTTGATCTAGCCCCATGCTCATTAAAAGCCAGCACAGTGCGACACTGGATGCGGCGGGGCTGGCATCTCTTTGGGGCTGTTGATAGATCAACACTTCTGAGTTATGCTATGGCTGCCTACCCTGTCGGTGACATAGAAGAGGTTGCATCGGTATTCACGGCCCCGCCTGCTCGTGGTCAGGGCTTCGCTCGTGCCGTTGTCACTGCAACTGTGCTAGACATCCAATCACGTGGTTTGCGGGCGATCTACGCGACAAAGAAGACGAATCTGGCTTCGCAACGTGTTGCAGTGGGGCTAAACATGCAGCCACTCCTAGAAACCTGGGAAATCTTAACGAACATATCGAATAACATATGAAACACACATCACATCTGTATCTAATACAAACACAACCAGGATTTGAAGCCATTGCAGCGCAGGAAATCCAAGCCAGACTGCAAAGTATCACCATCAAAAGCACGCACACCTTACCTGGCAAAAATGGCATGGTGCTCTTTCGCTACACCGGCAATCCTCAAAACCTTTTACAGCTGCGTACAGTTGAAGACGTATTCTTTGTACTTTCTACACTGCCCGATCTCCCACACACCTACAGCGCTCTGCATACATTGCGGGATACTGCAAACCGGATACGAATGGATACCGCACTTGCGTTGGCACGACAGTTTATGCCAGGTCGCGGAGGGCGTGGCAAGTTGCGCTTTCGTGTGGTCGCACGACAAGCAGGACGGACCAATTATCGTCGGGTGGATGCTCAGCGGGCTATCGAGAAAGGCATAACAGCGCGCGAGGATCATCGGTGGCAGTCGGCAGAAGAGAAAGCGCTGGAATTCTGGCTGACCCTGCTGCCTGAACAAGCTTTGCTCAAATTGCGTTTGAGTGATGCTCAGATGCGCCACCGCGACGAGAAACTCCAGCACCTGCCAGCTTCCTTGCGCCCATCGGCAGCGGCAGCATTGGTCTGGCTGACACGTCCGCAACCAGACGATGTGTTTCTTGATCCCATGTGTGGCGCTGGCACCCTTCTGATCGAACGAGCACAGACTGAGCGTTATACACTCCTCCTTGGAGGTGATAATAGCGCAGAGGCTATTGCCACTACACAGACCAATATCGGACCGCGCTATAAACCAATTGAAATTCGCGAATGGGATGCATGCGCGTTACCACTCGACGATGCGTCTGTCACCGCTGCCGCAGTCAATCTGCCGTTTGGCAAACAGATCGGTTCTGCTGATGACAACCGTTCACTCTACCCTGCATTACTGCAAGAGATGGCCCGTGTACTGCAACCCAGAGGACGTTTTGTTGTCCTTACCAGCGATACACGTACCTTCGACATGGCCTTGAAACGTACACGTGATTTCACACGCCACGAAACACACAATGTACAAGTGTTGGGGCAACATGCACGGGTGTTCGTACTCGAACGGAACTAATATTCTGGCGCAATGGTCAGGCCAAAATACGCGTATGGGTGGATACATATGTGCGGTTGGTCGTGCTATAATGGCAAATATAATTAGCTAAGATCGTTTACTCCAATACACCTACTATATGAATATCTACCAAACGCTGACACCAGATATGATCGGCCGTCAGACACAACTTCAAGAACTGATCGACTCGCTTGATCGTGCCAATGCTGGCTCTGGTCAGCTCGTATTTGTTGCAGGCGAGGCAGGCATTGGCAAAACCCGTTTGCTATGCGAGTTCGTCCGCAACGTACGCACCCGATCAGAGATCGATCTGCTCGAGGGAAACTGCTATGATGAAGACCCCGTTCCCTACGGCCCATTCATCGACATGATGCGCTCGGTGGTACGTCGTGATGGCATCGCAGCAGTAGCGGAACGTGCCGGTCCGTGGGTTGCAGATCTCGCACGATTGCTCCCTGAGCTTGCGTCGTTTGTAACGACAGAAAACACTGAGAATGACGCACAAATGCAGAAGCGACGGCTGTTTGAGGCGATCTATCAAATCATCAAACCACAAGATACCGAGTGTCGTGTGTTGTTGTTGGAAGACTTGCACTGGTCTGACCAAACCAGCCAGGAACTCATTCTGTATATTTCACGAACGATGGCACGTGAACGCATGTTGTTGCTGGGAACCTACCGGACTGACGAGCTGCATCGCCGTCATCCGCTCACCCATCTCATCGCTCAACTCACGCGTGATCGTTTCTACCGCGAGGTGCAACTGGCAGCTCTATCGCCAGCAGAGACAACACGGCTCATCGAAACAACCCTTAATCAACGCACGCCACAGGCATTTATCTCAGCAATCTATGCCCGAGCAGAAGGTAATCCTTTCTTTATCGAAGAAATGGTACGGGCACTGATCGAACAACGAAAACTCGACCATATGATTGAGACACTTGGGCAATACCCCACCAATGAGCCGATTGAACTCCCCCTTTCGATCAAAGACAGCGTCGTCCAACGCATCATTGACCTCGATCCTGTCACGAGTGAGATGCTTCAATATGCAGCCGTTATTGGTCGACAGTTTGACTTCGATCTCCTTTTGCAGCTTCTCAATATCGAAGAAGATCAACTGGTGCAAGCACTGACTCAATTGATTGAACGACAACTAATTGTTGAAGATCACGGAAGCCACCATGACCGATATCGCTTTCGCCACGAACTCACGCGCGAAGCAATTTACAGCGACCTGCTAGGACGCGAGCGGCGGATCAAGCATCGAGAGGTATTACAAACACTTGAAACTATGCATCCAGCCGATCAGGAAAAGGTACTCGATCAACTGGCTTACCACAGCTTACATGCCCGCGAACTCGCCAAAGCCGCACATTATGCTCAATTGGCTGGAGACCGCGCTGCCCGCATGTACGCCTTTCGCGAGGCAGTCAGCCAGTATGAAATGGCATTGGAAAACGCAGAGTGTGAAGATACACTTGAACGCGCTGGCCTCTATGATAAGCTTGGGAAAGCAGCCCACGCCCTCAGCGACACCAACCGAGCGATGCGTGCCTGGCGTGAGGCACATAATTTGTACAGGCAGTGTGACCAGCGCATCACTGCAGCACACATCTGGCAACAGCTTGGGCGCGTCTCATGGATCCGTGGTGACAAAAAAGCAGCTTTTACATACACCAAGGAAGCTCTTGCCCAACTTGAGCAAGAACCGCCTGGCATTGAGTTGGCAATGGCCTATAGCGCAATGTCGGCCTTATACATGCTCACCTACGAGCAACAAGAAAGCATCGAGTGGGGCGAGAAAGCATTACAACTGGCCGATGAACTTGGTGACCCAAGCGTCAAACCGCACGCCCTTAACAATATCGGTTGTTCACTGGTTGAGCTTGGTAAAGACAAAGAGGGGATCGACTATCTTTACGAGAGTTTAGCACTTTCCAAAGAACTAGGCACCTGGTCTGACACCGTACGCGCCTATCACAATCTGGGCGTGCATCTCACTGAACTGGGACATTTCCAACGCGCTCTTGCGGTAGTCGAGGAAGGGATTGATTTTGCCCAAAAGTTTGGACTGGAGTCCAGTATTGGTACCATGCCGATCAAGATGGGACACATCAAGACCATGCTTGGTGATTGGGATGAGGCGCTGCACTGGTATGACTATGTTGAGCGAACACTTGGATGGGGCTCAAACAAAATAGCATTCTATAGTGCTATTGAAAAGAGTAGACTGTTGCTGGCACAAGGCCGAATCGATGAAACAGAACTACTTCTGGAACCATTTGTAGCTTCAGGTAGCCCGTCGAATGAGTCAAGCTACATACTGTTAGTATTGGCACAGATTGCACTGATACGTGGTAACGTTGACGAAGCTATCTCCCAAATGACTCGCTGTATCGAGGCATTGAACCGTCAGTACAAAATGCCAGAAATAGCGCACTTCCTCTCTGTTGGTGCTGATATTTACCTAAAGGCTGACGCTATGGATCAGGCAGCAGATCTGTTTAATCTGATTGAACCACATCTTCATCAATCACCTGAGAATATTTTTGCACACACCCATTTTGAAAATATACAGGGTATGTTAGCCACCAAACAGAAGCGCTATGTTGAGGCTATTCAACATTTTCGACAGGCCCTGACACGATGGCAAGAGATGGAACTTCCTTATGAGGAGGCCCAAACACGCCAGCGTCTAGCCGAATGTCTGTTTCAAACGAATGACACTGATGCAACAATAGAAGCACAGCGGGAACTCACAACAGCTCGTGACATCTTTGAGCGGCTAGGGGCACCGCTTGACCTGATGGCGAATGAGGCCATCGCACAGCGTTTCGACACGAGGCGACGCAGCAATACCCCACGCGGTCGCACCAATGGCCTGACCCGACGCGAACGCCAGGTCATTGCGCTTATTGCTCAAGGTTTGAGTAACCGCGAGATCGCTGAAACGCTCGTCATTTCCGAGAAAACCGCCGAAGTCCATGTGAGCAACATTCTCGGCAAACTCCACTTTACCTCGCGTGCCCAAGCCGCTGCCTACGCCGTAGAGCAGGGATTGACTGGGGGAGGGTAGGCAGTAGTAACTATTCCCAAAGTAGCATTAGAACATGGTACAATCAATCTTGCTTTATACTACATAATTGCTATAGAGTCATGCCATGAGACAAACAAAGCAAGAAATTGAGAAACAGTTACAACATAAACGTGAACTCATAACTATATTAAGTGCCCGACAGCGACCACTAGAACTTCAAGCAGCACAAAAAGGTATCAATACACCACCGGAAATATTGACTGAAATTAGCACACTCACCGATCAGATTCGAGCGCAAGAAGAAGAGATTGCTCGACTAGAATCACTAGCTGCAGAGGGACAAATCTCACTTGCTGAAGCTGAATTCCGTGTGATGCTTGCAAAAACATGGGATACACTGTCTGGCCGCCCTACTATTGTAGGAGATACCCGATTAGAACTCACTAGGCTACAGCTAGGACTAACATCAGAGAGAGCAACTGAATTAGAATATGAAGTTCGCACGGCCTTAGCTGAAGAAATATTTTATAAAATAGATATCTCGCCATTGTTAGGAGAAAATACGGGTATACCTAACAGTATTGGAAATACAAACATCAATATAGCCCCAGAAGGAGAAAATACTATCTCGATCTCAAACCTAGAAGTACACCGCGACATTTCAGAGGGATGCCATCGATCTTTCAGGTGGCGCCGTGGCCGTTTCAGGGAGCGCCGAGGGTTGATCGTCGGGAGGCAAGTGCCCCCTCCCCCTGGATCCGCCTGTGTAAGCCAGTCCTACCATCAGAGTAGCATGGCCACGTGCTCAATCCTCTCCCGCCCTCCCCCGTCTCACGTGACCCACTGGCGCCGGCACGCACTTGCCGGGAGGTCGGGTCTGTTTGT
>JBCDFA010000182.1:0-14887 GCA_039178835.1 Chloroflexota bacterium | reverse complement strand
CAATTGGTAAAATTATAGCGACTCTGCATCGGCAAGTCAAGCATCTTTCTTCTCGAAAACCGGAATATTATACAACTCTCAGCTTTTGGGAAGGAGCTATCGATAGACATCATACCATGAAAGGCTTGACTTAGAGTGTACTCTAAGTTGTAGAGTATAGGTTATGGAACAGGAACTCACTATTCAACAAGTCGCAGCGGCTACAGGACTAAGCTCGTATACCTTGCGCTACTACGAACGAATCGGATTGCTCGATCCAGTCGGGCGTGCGACGAGTGGGCATCGCCGCTACACCACGCACGATATCGAATGGATCGCATTCCTCAATCGGTTACGTGCCATAGGGATGCCGATTCGCCAGATGCAGGAGTATGCCGAACTCCGCCGACAGGGGGCATGTACTATCACTCAACGGCGCATCTTGCTCGAGCAATTGCGTACCAGCGTCGAAGAACAGATCAACACATTGACTGAGAATCTCGAACACATCAACACGAAAATCGATTATTACCAGACAGCAGAGGCTGAATGTGCCCACACAGATGAACGATAGGCTTCTAAAAGCTCTATGTGGTGGTATTAAATCACACTGTCATTTTTGCCCGCCAACTGGCGTAAGGGCTCCAACTGGCCTGTATGATAGGTTTCGTGAAACTGAAGAAAAGAGAGTCGCTCTTCAAGGGTTTGTTGCTTTTCGGTATCTACAATAGCTTGTAGATCATCATCGCTCATTGCTTCCAATGAGGCGAGGAGCTGTTGCTGCGATTCTTCGAGTATCTCGAGCAGGCGCTCAAGTCGAACACACTGTTCTCCATTCGTGACAGGTTCAGAGCCAAAACCATACCACGCCCGTTCCTCGCTCGTCATAATGGGTTCACGTCCCAACATCTCCAGCATAAACTGCCGATGGTCAAGAATGTGGCCCAGGACCCAGTTCAGGCAATTGCCGCGAAATGGCAGTTGCAGTACGCTGTCATCGTGTGTAATGCCATCCAGTTGTTTCTGAATAACCCAGTGTGTCGTACCAAAATAGTAAGCGAGGCTTTGGGTGCTCATAAGCAATGTCTCCTTTGCAGCAGGACGAATCAAGAGGAACTCAGTATAGCACCGACGTTCTGTTCCTTCAAGCGTATTCCGTACTTCTTTTGTGGTCCTGTGCTTGGTCTCATACGAGTTGAAAGTGTATACGTACCGCAGCACCAACGACAATACTACTCGGGTCAAAAACCCGTGGCGGTCCATCATCATCCACTTGTGGCTCACGAGAACTATGGGCTTCATAGCGACCCTGGAGCGTCTCAGGGTTGACATCTTCAATATGCAGAATGGACCCAATCTCAACACCTGCCGCTGCGCCATACACGCTGGCCTTCTCGCGGGCGGCGGCCACTGCCCGTCGTCGTACTTCTGCGCGCATCTCTTTGAGGCGACTGGTCTGGAAATCCACGGTGCTTATTTCATTCACACCAGCATCGACAATACCCGTCAAAATATCTTCGGTCCGATCAAGATCATGCAATAGCACACGGAAAGCGACCTTCGCCTCATAGCCGAGAAATCGATTTTCCCCACTGACGAAACGAAATGATTGATTGAGTGAAATACGTGACGAACCAACCTCCTCAATAGCCATCTGAACCAGAAACGAACGTACCTGCTGCACAGCTTCCCGAACATGCTGAAAGGCTTCTCGTGGATGTTGTTCAGTTCGTGTGACCGCAAAAGCAAGTGAGGCGACATCTGGGTCAACCCGTAAAATGGCTGAACCAAATACGATAATGCGATTAGTGCTCTGTGTCGATTTTATGTCACTCATAAACATCTCCTTATAATCGTAGCAACAGCCGACGTAGCAAACTCACTTTAAATTCGGCAATGTCACCGGGTCTTCGCGTGGCTCACAGACACCACAAAACAAGGCGCGTGCGGTAACAATAGCTTTATGAGTATCCTTCGCATCCCGATACAGCGCAACAATATGTGGCATCTCCTGAGCATGCTCTTTACATATGGCGCGACCACAAAACACACATACCCCATGGGCCGGGCGTTCACAGTGCCAACACCGCATGAGTACACCTCACTTGTCATCAAACGTTGCTCGTGCCATTGTACCACGCGGTTCCCTTGACCGTTGGTAGTCCCTCGGGTACACTCCACACCAATACAATCCAGCTACACGAACCACATTATAGATGTTGAGCCCTTCTTTTTTATTTTTTGAAATAGAACAGATTGAGGACCTTATGAGTGAATTAAGCGGAAAAATAGCCGTGGTGACCGGTGGCGGACGTGGGATCGGACGCGCGAGTGCGTTGGCTTTGGCACAGGAAAGGGCTGCCATCGCGGTTACCGGGCGCAATCAAACCGTACTCGATGAGGTGTGCGATGAAATTACAGCAAATGGAGGCACGGCTTTCGCCATTACCTGTGATGTCGCTGACCCAGACGCAGTAAGCACAGCCTTCGATACTATCCGCACCACGCTTGGAACAATTACTATTCTGGTTAATAACGCCGGGATTACCGCCAGTGTCAAATTCACGGATATGGATGCGGCAACCTGGGACCACATTATGCGGGTCAATGCCACTGGCCCCTTCTTCTGTTGTAAGGCTGTTGTCCCTGATATGATCGAGCAACAGTGGGGCCGGATTATCAACATCGCTTCGATTGCCGCACTGTATGGTATTCCCTACTCATCAGCATATAGCGCCTCGAAACATGCACTGTTGGGCCTTACCCGTTCGCTGGCACTGGAACTGGTACGCAACAACATTACGGCCAATGCCGTTTGCCCTGGCTGGGTCGAGACGGATATGTTGCAGGATGCGGTCGCAAACATTGTGGAGAAAACCGGACGAACCGAAGAGGAAGCGCGGGCAAGTCTGCTCTCTCAGGCCCACCAACAGCGTATCGTGACACCAGACGAAGTAGCAGCAGTCGTGGTGCGATTGGCCAGCCCAACGAATACAAACACAAATGGAGAAGCGATTACGATTGCGTAGATTTCAAACCAACGATAAAGGGACGCTCACCCATAAACGTCCCAACATCGTAAGGTAAAAAGGTTTTTAAGGAGGTAAGCTAAAGCAGTTGAAACACCTACCCCCTTGACTGAGGAACTACACAATCGTTAGTTTAACAAGTTACAGATATATCGTCTACCGTAGAATGCTCATTGTGTGTTCACGTTGCTTTTTCATTAAAAACGTTGGTAAGCCTGAGCAAAAAGCACAATAGTATATGTATAAGGCAACTCTACTTGGCACAGTTGTGCCATCTTATGTGTCATGTGCCAACAGAAGGTGACACACAGAGCAGACAGCGTATTATGGTGCGGGAAATTGAGCATTGCCTGATACCTCGCCGCTTTCGACAAAGACAATGTTGCTATCGGTAAGGGTGTTACCATAGCTATCGGTGATACGAAAGGTGTATGGGCCAGGCCCCATACCGCTGGTGTCAACAAAGTAATTGTAGCGCTCACGCGGAACGGCTTTGAATTGACCATTGTCGTCTAGGTATTCGAATGTTGCTATCGGGTTGCGATGATTGCGGATCTGCACAGCCGTCCAGTAGGGATTACTGCCTTCCTTAAAGCGGTAGACGATTGGTCCATCAATTTCAGGACTCACAATGCGCCACGAGATCGGCACTCGCCCATCAACTGGATTGGCGATACGCTCAAATGCCCCACGACTGAAGTCGATATCGCCTGGCTGGCACTCAGGGCAGCGGTCTACGATACGCACGACGACTGTACCTTGTGGACCTGTCGCCTCGACAAATGCACCACATAGCTCCGCATTCCCATAATCAGTTTCGTTCATTGCTGCAACCATGAGATTATCTGATGTTGGGTCAAAACTGCAATTCCCAGCACCTGTTGCGCCATAAAATGTACCTTCACCAGAACGAATATCTTCATCTGTTGGTGGTGTGGGCGTTGGTGATGGTTCAGTCGATGGTGGTGGTGCTTCATCACCCCGCATAATCAATGGGAGGTGTGTCTCATACTCATCATCAGCCTGCACATAAGAAGCGCTAACAAGTCGAGAATCTGGTTGATAGGTGAAGACAAGGAGGGCCAGAGTGCCAACAACTGCGGCAAGAATGGTAACAACATGTTGGTTGTGTTTCATATGACATTCCTTTGACTAGTTGAAAACGTAATGTGGTGAATGAACGTCGTATCTGGAATGAAGTATCTAGCGCTACAATGGCTCCTTTTTCGATAAGGAAACTCTTTCCATCTAATGAATTCGCAAGATGTATGCCGCCCTGAAAGCATTCGCGCAACACTCACTCAGCATACAGCAAAGGGCACATTTTGCAAGCAATATTCCGCACTGTATGGTTTAGGTATGCGTATTTTCTGAAACATTCATAAGAGAGCAAGCGTCTCATTATCTGTTAATACGTGACAATGAAGATACAGGAGTATATGACCATGGCAGCCATTCTCAATGTACCAGTCTTCGTTTCGTTGCTGACGAACTGGTGGTCTCTTTTTATCGTTGTTCCGGGGATTCTTTTGTTGGTGGGTATGATCATATTGATGCAACGAACAAACGAATGGCGTAACTTTGTAGCTCGTATTGGGCTTGGGGTAGGCGTAACAACACTCACTGTCGGGCTGTTGTTTTTGTTTGGTCAAAGCATTGCTATGTGGTGGCCACTACTGATTATTGTGCCTTGTCTTGCATTGATGTTTAGCTTTGCTACGCCAGTGAATGTTCCTTTTTCTATCAACCGCATCATCAATTTTGGTCTCTATTGTGCCTTTTCTGGTGTTTTAGTGGGTGTGCTTTTCTTGCTCAACAATCTTGATATCTTGCCTCTTGCACTCTTTGGCTCATTTCAGTGGTGGGGTGTTATTGTGTTGTTTGTGGGGATCGTAGCACTTCGTAATGCGTTACAGGCATATCGTTCTCACCGCACAGATGCAGGAGTCATCATACTTGTAGGGAATGGGGTATATGCTTCTACCTCTGGTCTGCTGACTATTCTGGGACATGATCAAGCAAGTTTCTGGGCTATTCCGTTGGCGTTCAGTGTGATGGGTATGGCGATTGCCAGCATTCCCGCATTTGCATCAAAACAATAATCACCATACTATCAAGCGTCTTTATATGTATGCACATCAAGAGTACTGGCTAGTTTGATCCTGTACTCAGATGTGTATCAATCCACTCACCGACGGTGTGTAGTATTATCGGCATAACCATCAGTGTGAGATGACTCGCGCCAGGTATGATGTCGAGTGTTGCCTGGGGCGGCATCCTTTGTCGCACATGTTCAGCCTGTGTGGGTTTCACAATCGAGTCACGCTTACCATAAAGCAAGAGCAACGGGGCCGTTATCTGTGCAAGGCTGGCCCCCAGATCAAGTTGGTCGATGAGATCCCATGTGCCGATCTGTGCGCGAATGCGCGGAGAGTCCCAGGCCCGAATCATGTGGTAAACAGACGAGTCTCGAAAGAGTTCCAGTAACCGTGGTTGTACAAGTGCAAACCCCTCGCGCCATACATCACTGCGTTGAAAGTGTAGAACAGGTGGCGATGCCAGGATGATCAGGCCATCGACCTCGACACCCTCCGCAATGGCACGTGCTGCCACACATCCGCCCAAACTCATCCCCAACACGCCTACACGCTGATAGCGTTCACGCAACCAGCCTACGGCAGCACTCACATCCTCGGTAATGGCGGGAAAGCGTTGTGGTCGCGGGTTCTCGCCATGACCGTCGAGATCGATGAGCAACACACCAATATTGCGACGCACTAATTCATCAGCCAGACGCCACGCATAAAAGACCTTGTTACAGCCTGAACCGTGGATGACACATAACCCTGTTGTGACTTTGCCTGAGGGTTGTACCCATAATGCAGAGAGATGGCCTTCCGACATCGGAACATTGAGCCGCGTGATTGTGCGATCTGCATAATGGCCAGGGTGTAGCTGGAGTGCCGGGTTAAGCGGCATGTGCCGAATACTACTGAGTACTATTTGAGCTACCACAGCTGGTAAGAATGTCACACATAGTACTCCAAGATAGATATGCCAAGGCACTCGGTTCTTGGGCCGTATTGCTATTGCTAAGGCCGGAATGAGCCAGACTATGTGTGTGCGTCCTGACCACGACAGCCCCTTGTATCCACGCCAATCTGCCCAGAGTTCCATGATACCGAGCCAAAAGATAACACCGTAACGTACTAGTCGCAGCATATATCACCAACAAATACATGACTTATCTGTTCAAACCTTCACAATTTTGCGTTTTGCGCTTTCCCGTGTATGATAGCGGTAATCTCATAAAATGCAATATCGGAGGGATAACCATGGGTTTGTTAGACGGAAAAAAAGCACTGATCCTGGGATTGCTTAATGAACATTCAGTTGCCTGGGGCATATCGAATGCTTTACATGCCGAAGGAGCCGATCTGGGCTTTACATATTTTGGAGAAACAGTAGAACGACGGGTTCGTCCATTGGCAGAACGGCTCAATGCCAAATTGATTGAACCTTGTGATGTGCAGAGCGATGAGCAGATTGATGCGTTGATGAAGCGCGTAGAAGAAACCTATGGTTCACTCGATATCATCGTACATTCGGTGGCCTTTGCCAATCGTGATGAAATTAGCGGGAAACCATATCTGGAGACCAGCCGGGCCGGGTTTCAGCTTGCGCTCGATGTCAGTGCCTACTCTCTGACTGCTGTAATCAAAGCTGCTCAGAATCTTCTCAACCCCGGTGCCTCTATCATTACGATGACCTATTATGGCTCACAACAGGTCGCTCCCAATTACAATGTGATGGGGGTTGCCAAGGCTGCATTGGAAGCCAGTGTACGTTATCTGGCATACGACCTTGGGCCACGTAACATCCGGGTGAATGCCATCAGTGCTGGCCCGCTACGTACTGCTGCGGCGATGGGCATTACCGGCTTTCGTACCATGTACAAAAACTTTGCTGAAGTCGCCCCGTTACGCCGCAACGTCACCATCGAAGATGTTGGAAAAACTGCGACATGGTTGTGTAGCGATTGGGCGAGTGGTGTGACTGGTGAAGTTATTTATGTCGATGCTGGTTTTCGTAATGTTGCGGCTGCGCTAGGCGAGTAGCACTCACTCTGGAGCGCAGCTTTACGCACGACTGGTTTCCTACCGATGCCGCAGGTCTGTGGTGACTCCGATGGTGCCGATGAAGACACACCTGATATGGCAGATGCTTTGGCCGCTGATCGAATACGCCTATACGGTCTGTGCAATGCTGTCATATCAGATGATGACAAGTCGGGCGAGTTAATCAGCTTATGATAAACAAGCGTATAAAAACTGCACTTGAGGTGCACCCCGAAAAGAGGGCTTTATGATGTCCCTTGTCGTGTGGTGGCGAAAGTCAGGAAGTCCGACGCAGAGGAATATCAGCTTTGAGATAATCAACCGACTCGCCGCGCAAAAGCGAGACTTCGATATCAGCAGATTCGGCTGAGGGGACGTAGCGTGCAATAACTTCAGACAGTTCAGCTTTCATCTGCTCCATCATTTCTGGTGTCAGCTTGACCCGATCATGAACAAGCACAGTTAACAGTCGTTCACGGGCAACTTCAGAGCTACGATCACGCTTCCCTCGTAGAAGATTATTCCAGAAACTCACATCTGGCCCCCTAAATATGATTTATGAATGGATCATATGTCCGCAGATCAATGTACGAATCAGTTTAGTATACCCTATATTCCACGAGGACGTCGTCCAAAAAAGCCAAAAACTCGCTCCAACACACCTGGTGTTTCTTCAAGCGACATCATGGGCACATTTTCGCCCTTCAACCGTCGTGCAATATCAAAGAATGCCTGCCCTGCGCGTGATTCCTGGTCAAGCACCGCGACCTCACCACGGTTTGTGGCCGTTACGATATGTTCGTCATCTGGTACGACACCAATGAGGTCAACTGCCAGAATTTGTAACACATCTTCGATGCTCATCATCTCACCACGATTGACCATTTGTGGTTTGAGTCGATTGAGAATCAGCCGTGGGGACCCTTTTTCAAATGCCTCTGCCAAACCGATGATTCGATCAGCATCACGTACTGCCGATACTTCTGGTGTCGTCACGATCAATATTTCATCGGCACCCGCAATGGCATTACGAAAGCCGCTTTCAATACCTGCAGGGCTATCGATCAACACATAATCAAATTCAGCGCGGAGCTGATTGGTGAGCGTAATCATATCGTCTTTTGAGACAGCGTCCTTATCACGTGTTTGAGCAGCGGGGAGCAAACACAGATCAGGGAAGCGTTTATCCTTAATAAGGGCTTGTCGCAGGCGCGCACGATTTTCAACGACATCAACCAGATCGAACACAATACGATTTTCGAGCCCCATAACGATATCAAGATTTCGTAACCCAATATCGGCATCTACAACAGCAACTCGCAATCCCAATGATGCCATGGCTGTGCCCAAATTGGCGGTTGAAGTTGTTTTGCCAACGCCGCCCTTACCGGATGTAATTGTGATGACGCGTGACATGGCCCCCCCCTTACGAATGAGAGTTGGTATACCAAAATGCCACAGCCCACTTGCTGTAACACTTTTTGTTTATCTACGATATGCTTCCCAGGCTTCCACGCTGATATAGTCATCATCAACACGGGCGACTTCTGGGAAACGTTCCAGGTTATCTTCTGGTGTACGGGCAATCAGGTCAGCGATACGTAGCTGTGTTGGTACAAGCTCTAAAGCACAAATTACCATGCTACGATCACCAAGTGCACCAGCATGAACCGTGCCACGCAGTCGACCCCATACGATGACGCTTCCTCCAGCAATGATCTCGCTCCCAGCATTCACATCGCCAAGGACGGTGATGTGGCCATGATGGCGGATGATCTGGCCAGACCGGATGGTACGCCATACAAAGAGCGCTTCGCCCTGATCTTCTTGGTCAGCAGCTGCGCGGGTCAGTGGTCGTGTGACAAGCCCACTTGCACGAGCTACATCACGGGTTTCTCGTGCTGTTGATGCGAGCGACTCCGGTGCGATACCATATTCCTGCATCAGTGCCAGCAGCGCTTGCATCTGATCTTCCGTGAGCGCACGATGACCAGTATCAACCAGAATATGTGAACCATTGAAAAAATGGCTACTCTGTTCAAACTGGGTACGCAATGCCTCGAATAGCTCATTCCAGGCTGCTACTTCATCAAGCTGCAACCGGAGTCCAGATTTGCTTCCTTTGATAGCAACAAGCTGAGACATATGCGTTTATCGCTTTGCTATGGCGATTCGTCTGCTTTTCATCATATCATATACTGTCAAGCATTTTATCGAGTTACTACAGGCTATGATGCATCCGACAGGCAAACACGTCCGAAAAACTCTTACGTCGAAGAAAGAATACAACTGCGAACTATGAGAACAACAACATTTTCGTGCAGCATACTAATCGGATGCATCATCACGTTCAGAAGTAACAAGTGTCTCGACATCGACGCGTTCTGGTAGTGGTGGTAATCCTTGCTGACAACCAGCAGGCAATGGATCTGGTGGTGTGATATCGAAATATGCCTGAAGCATCTGAGTCGCCGCTGGTACCGCAATTGTTGCAGATCCATCGTTAAGGCCGCCCGTTCCTTCACTTAGGACGACCACCTGTATTTCTGGGTCATCATATGGCGCAAAGCCCACAAACCACGAATGTGTCTGGAACTCACCAGGACGGACTTCGCGACCGAATTCTGCCGTTCCCGTTTTTCCGGCAATCTGTAGCCCGGAGCACTGATCGCGTGCGGCTCGGTTGGCCCCTTCGGTTATTGAACGACGCATACCTTCACGGGTGACTGCCAGATACTCTGGGGCAATATCGGCCTGAAAAGCCACCTGTGGCTCAAATGACTCAATGGTTTCCCCGGCGTTGTTCGTTACAGCTTCGACCAATTGTGGTTGGTATATCGTCCCGTCAAGAGAGACTCCCGTTGCTGCTGTCAAGAGTTGCAGTGGGGTAACTAACATATTGCCCTGCCCAATCGACATATTGTAGGTGTCGCCGGTGGTCCATGGTTCGCTGAACCATTGTTCTTTCCATGCTGGTGTTGGGACACGCCCCACCGCCTCATTGGGGAGTTGAATGCCAGTCGGGTACCCAAAGCCAAACCATTCAAGGCCTTCGGCAAACTCAGTAACACTCATAATCCGGTCACCCCTGATAACCTTGTCATGGTCTTGAAGATTGACGACGTTACGTTCGTTGCCACCTACTGCCGACATAAAGAAGACATTTGAGGAGACATTTAACGCATCTGAGACATTGATGTATCCATTAAAGCGGCTCCCAGCATTGGGAAATATGGACCGTTCAGTAGGTACAAATTCATTTTGAATAAGTAATAAACCTGGATCAAAAAGCTGCGTATTCGGCTGAATAACACCCTTTTGGAGAAGAATGGCTGCATCAAACTGTTTCAATGTTGATCCTGGCGGATATTCGCCACTAACTGCTCGATTGACCAGCGGAGCGAGGTTTTCCATCTCTGCACGCTGTTCCTGGTCGGTTGGGTAGAAGTCATTAATTTCATTGTCTCGATCTGGATCTACCCAGATATTATTGTCATAGGCTGGCCAACTCACCATCGCCAGAATACGCCCTGTTTTCACCTCAGACACAATAGCCGATCCACTGCGGATCGGCAGGTATGTACGACGATAGGCGAACGGGCCGCTCTGGCTGTTCCTTCGCCGTTCCCCTTCTTCAATCCAGTTTCTCAGGATTTGCTCAACCTGGTACTGATAGCCTGCATCGATAGTCAGAACCAGATTATTGCCATCCTGAGCAGGTTGGACCATCCGTGGTGGGCTCATCTGCTGTCCAGCTGCATTGACGACAACGACTTCACGCCCCAGTTCACCTCGTAGGATGTCTTCATAACTCGCTTCAATCCCGTCCTGTCCCAAACGATCTTTCTCAAGATAACGGACTGATGTGCGTGATTGTGGATCAATCTCTTTTTCAACAAAACCACGGCAATGCCCAGCATGACTGATCGTGTCCAATAGACTTGACGACCAGGAATAAGCGGGGTTGTTACGAACAAGTTGACAGGCATTAATTGAACGAATATAGCCAAGAATATGTGAGAACGATTGGACATTTTCACCCAGAGGGTAACGTCGCTGGTAATCTTCTTCCACGACAACACCAGGCAGTGTTGTCGCATTTTCTCTCAGCACAAGGGCTAACTCATGAGAAATATCTTCCTGTACGGGAATAATTTCGTATTCCGGAACATCTGCCTCACTGTACTGCTCAGCAATTGGGTTGTTCAATGTCAGTGTGTCGCTGTAGGCACGGCTTAGTTGCAGTGCTACCATCGATTTCTCTGAAGGAACTGTCAAGGTTGCCCATGTATGCGTCTGTGGAGCGCCGGCTGCTGCCAATACCTCCTGCCCTAATACATTCTGGAGGTCGGTACGTAGTGATGAGTCTGATTCAAGGATTGATGAAGGTGAGATGGTGAGTGTCGTCGATATCTCGAGGGTCTCAATCATATCAATCAATACCTGATTCATCGATAACTGCGCGGTATCGGAGAGATCATCTGGTGCATTCTCGCCAAGATTGAGTTGTACAGTCGGGCTGTGTTGTTCTAGCAGTTCGGTCAGGCCATCTACGCGGTCAGAAGGAACCTCCAGATGCATTGGAATATCAGCAGAATATTGTTCAATGCTTGCAACTGCCTGTGGCCCCAGACCCTGATTGATATCACTGTTGAGCACAGAGTCGGTCTCAAGTGCGGTTGCTGGCGAAATGGTGAGTGTGCTGGTAATTTCCAACAGTTGACTGAGCTGAGCAAATACGTGCTCTCCTTCTGCTGGATCTTGTTCTATGGCACGGTTAAAATCCGCAGGACGAATGCCTACGGTGTACATCGGAACACTTTCTGCCAACAGTGTGGTGCGATCTCGTGCATAAATTTCGCCGCGTAATGGGCGTGTTGAGATATATTGTCTTGTACCACTGTTGAATTCATCAATGTCTAATGGTTCGATCAATTGGAGGGTATAAAGACGCCCAACTAAAATAACGAAGACAATGAAAATAGTTATTTTGGGAACGAGTAGCCGATTCATACAATCCTACAGTCGGTGTCATACGAACATGAGAGATAGCATTCAATATATATCAACTGGCACTTCTCCGCGGCGGCGTCTTTCTATCCAGCGCATAAACGTAAACAAAGGCAAAGCAGGTATCAAAACCATTAGAACACCTGGCAAAACAACTACAAGCAGGTGTGTTTGAACGAGTTCCTGATTCGACAAGAAGTCTGCTACCCCGGTGATGATAGGAAAAAGTGTGTAATATGCCATAGATCCCAGCATTGCACTCACTAATGGAAGTAGCCAGTTATCTCGCCGTAACCGAACGAATGGTAAGGTTCCAACAAGAACAGCTATAAGCAGGAGCAGGGAATGACTTCCCAGCAGAGTACCTGCACATAGGTCGAGACTAATACCTCCATAGAAGGCCCAACGAGCAGCATTTGCTATACCCGCAATCAATGCCTGGCTGAGCACCAACATCAAGAGGATATTGAGCGCAAATCCCAGTGGTCGAGGCAAGAGAGCGGTCTGAATCAAAGCGACACTTAGCAAAAAGAGCGCTAACCCCAACTCACGGGCAATCCGTTCTTCTAATCGTCGTGGCTGAGTATAATCCATGCGTAGCGTACCTGATTGGGGTCAAGATAGGGTCGAATTTCTGCGACGCGGCTTCGCCCATCAACACGTACCTCTTCAATCTCACCAATAGCAATGTTAGAAGGAATGGATGCGTGTGGGAGATCGGGGGCGTATTCTGCGGTGAGTGCTGCCGTCACAACCCGATTGCCTGAAACGATATGCGCGTTGCGTTCAATTTGTTCGAGTTGAAGCCGCGAACCGCGTTGCCATTGCCCCTGAACTGTCCCATAGAAGCGTGTACCTTCATGGGCTACAGAAGCACTGATAGAGCTACTGTAATCAGTTATCAGCAGCACCGTTGAGTCGCGTGATGTTACGTTTTCAACCACACCAATCAGGGTTTCTGGGCTTCCTCCACTTTTCGATATGACCGCCATCCCTCGCGAGACACCATCTTCTTCGCCAGCGTCAAGGCGAAGGATTTGGCGGCCTGCATCCGGGGTGTACGCAATGACAGAAGCACCTAATAACTCCCAAGGTTGTGCCTCTGTGATGGCCAATTGTTGCTCAAGCTGACTAATTCTTTCGTTCGCTTCCTCACTTTTGATAAGCTCTGTCTCAAGATAGCTGATATACTCTTCTTGGTCTTTAATCGTTTCTTGCAACTCACCCATGTTCCCGATACTCCAGAACCCATCACTGATACTCGTTCCTACATAGCGTAATCCACCAAGCATCGGATTAACAATCATCTGTGCTTGATGGCGCACAGGATCGAGGTGATCACCTTGGTCGAGCCACATGAGAGAAATGGCTACCACAATTAACCCCACAATCACGGTTAATGATCGATAGGGTGATGATCGTGAAAGTTTTATGGAACGATTACGTACTGTATCACGCATAGGGAGATCCACATATTAGGGCGCAGATGCCACACATTGATCAAACAACATTACTGGTAGCGCACACGACGTGTTTGTTGGGTGTTGGTCAGGATGCGTCGGTATACGGTATTCTCAAACTCTTCAACCATTTTTCCGGCACCACGTGCGACGCAGGAAAGCGGGTCATCAGCAATATGGACCGGCATTTTTGTCTCAGCCGCAATACGTTTATCAAGACCCAGCAACTGAGCACCACCACCGGCCAGCATAATGCCATATTCCATAATATCAGCGACCAACTCAGGTGGCGTTTCTTCAAGAGCAGCACGCACCTCTGCCACGATGGTGTTCACCGGACTTGCAATACCTTCACGCAGCTCAACACTACTCACCTCTACCGCCTTGGGCAGGCCAGTCAGCAGGTCACGTCCGCGCAACACCACTTTAATCTCTTCTTCAAGTGGATACGCGCTACCAGCGACAATCTTGGCTTTTTCAGCCATCCGCTCACCAATGAGGAGATTGTACTCGCGTCGGGCAAATTGAATAACCGATTCGTCAATCTCATCACCAGCTGTGCGAATAGAATGATTGATGACAATACCACCGAGTGAAATGATGGCGACCTCTGTCGTTCCACCTCCAATATCAACGATCAGCGATCCCATTGGCTCATCAACCGGGAGGCCAGCACCGATGGCAGCAGCCATTGGTTCCTCAACCACATAAGCCTCTCGTGCATTGGCATTGAGCGCCGCATCGCGGGCCGCACGCATCTCCACCTGTGTGACACCAGATGGCACACCGACAACTACACGAGGCCGTGGTGAAACCATCCCGAGAGAACGATCATGGGCTTTGTCAATAAAATACTTCAACATTTTCTCGACTGCATCGAAGTCAGCAATCACACCATCCTTGAGTGGCCGTACAGCAATAATGTTTGCCGGGGTTTTGCCCACCATTGCTTTTGCTTCAGCCCCAACTGCCTGGATATTTCTGGATTTGCTGTCAATCGCAACGACAGAAGGCTCGCTAATCACAATACCTTTGCCGCGCACATGGACCAACGTATTCGCGGTTCCAAGGTCGATGCCAAGATCTCGGCTAAACGCACCAAATAATGAGTTGAGTGGATTCAACGCCACGGTTGTTCTCTCAGTCTGCAAGTCACGTCCTAAAACGTGCAACGCGGTAAAACATGCCAATGTACGCGTCTGATCGCGTCTCTCGATTATAGCATAAGTTGTTTGTTTCTTTTCTGATACCCAGATGACAACAACTTCTTCTTCTTCCTCTACTTCTTCTT
>JBCDFA010000181.1:0-14899 GCA_039178835.1 Chloroflexota bacterium | reverse complement strand
TACGCAAAGCTGTTGGTGCACGACGACGTGACATCCTGTTGCAGTTTCTTATTGAGGCTGTCGTTCTGTGTTTCCTTGGTGGTGTGCTTGGGGTCATTTTGGGCTATATATTGTCATTTGGTGGGACATACGTTTTGGAAACTATCTTCCGTGCAGAAGGTTCGACTGCAGTGGTGACACTTAGCTCTGTCATTCTTGCTACATCAGTATCAACTATTATTGGCGTATCCTTTGGCTTTTTCCCCGCTCTTCGTGCTGCTCGTCTTAATCCTATTGATGCCCTACGTTCTGAATGATTAAACCCTCATTAAGTTTGATAGATAAACTATCGTAAGGTATAACAAAGCCACTATTCGTTCGAATAGTGGCTTTCATTCTTTTCACATGGTCGGGGCGAGAGGATTTGAACCTCCGACCTCCGCGACCCGAACACGGCGCTCTACCAGGCTGAGCCACGCCCCGAAATGATGTCATTTGGTGCCGAAGGTGGGAGTCGAACCCACATGAGGTTGCCCTCAACGGTTTTTGAGACCGTCGCGTCTGCCATTCCGCCACTTCGGCATCACCGCGCTATTATAGCCGAGTAGAACGGCAAAGTCAAACATTGGTGTGGTCCAATAGGCAATGCTATGCCTTTGGAATGATATGGTTGTAGGTGACCAATGGCTAATGTAGTTTAGCCTTGCTGATGGTTTATGAATGATTACCTGTGAGAAGTCTGTGAATTTAGCTTTTATAATATGATAGTATAATTCAGCATTTTGCTTTACGGTGTCATTTTACGTCTTAAGTGTGTGTGAACATTATATGCTTGAGTACTTTTGTGTATCTGTTGTAAAGATATGTTGCCTGATTTAGATGTTGAAATTTTACGATACCAGTGCATATTTTGGTGTTCCTGATAATTTTGCGCTGATAGAGATGCTGTAATAGTGGATTTGGCTTGACAACCCTATGTCAAGCGTTTATGATTAGCTCCACTCGTTGGATTATAATGAGGTATGCGCGATTTGTGAACAACTTTGTCGAACACACTACACTTTATCTAGTGACAGATGGTGCATATCAAGGTATACCCTTGTTCTAATGATTGCTCGTTATGTTATCTAGGTTTAGGAGTTAAGATTTATGTCCATCCGCTTCCAGATGTGGTTACGATGCCTTGTTTTGGGTATTTTTGGTGTGACTTTTTTGGCTGCCTGCGGTGGCCCAGATGTCCCATTGACAGGCACGATTACAAATGCGTATACGGGGGAACCAGTTGCATCTGCTATTGTCAAGCTAGGCAATAATGAAGCCACTACTACTGATGATGGCACGTTTGAATTAACAAGTTGGAATCCTCAGTCAACACTTGAAGTGAGCGCCGAGGGATTTGCACCATTAGATATTGCACTTGCGGAGCGGCCAGAAGTTGCCGAGCCAACGCCGCCTGCGGTTACCTTAGATGCCGAAATTCGTCCAAATGCCCTCAGTGGTGTCGTGCTCGATGCGTACAGTGAGGCACCACTGGAGGGAGCACTTATACAGGCAAGTGATAGCATCAGCACCACAACTGATGCTGAAGGTCGTTATACACTGGCTGAATTAGATTCTGAGTTTATGCTACAAGTAACGGCCCCTGATTATGAGACACTGGAACAACAGATTAGTCAACAAACTAGCTTTGATGCTGTTCTGCGTCCCAATGTTGTATCTGGCGTTGTAACAGACAGCTATACTGGTAATCCTGTTGAAGGTGCAACCATTGCAGCTGGTGATGTGTCGGTAACCACTGATGCCGAGGGTCGTTATCGTTTAGAAGGTGTGTCGGCTGAGTCGACACTAGAAGTGTCTTCTGATGGATATGCGACGCTGACACAACCACTTGAAGAGACAACGTCTATTGATGCCTCGCTGCGCCCCGATACGATTAGCGGTATCATTGTTGATAGCGAAACGGGTGAGCCAGTTGAAGATGCGACGATTATTGCTACCCCGACGATGGATAGTACGGCCGTGGCATCTGTGCGAATAGATGATAGTTCCGATGGGAGTTTTACACTTGAAGGCATACCTGAGCAAGGATTTCTTCAGGTACTGGTTCCCGGCTATACAAAAACAGTCGTTGAGTTAGAGCCAGAAAGCGTCCCTGAACAGATTGAAGTAGAGCCGTTTGAAGTGCGTGCACTCTACATTACTGCGGCAGTTGGTGCGGCTGGACCATCGTTATACAACGAATATCTCGATCTGATTGAGCGCACAGAACTTAACGCTATCGTGATCGATCTAAAGTCAGATTTACGTGACGATTTGGGTCTGGTTTACTACGACTCACAGGTTCCGATGGTACAGGAGCTTGGAACGTCACAGAACTTGATGGATCTTGAGGCTATGCTTGCAGAAGCCAAAAGTCGTGATATCTACACGATTGCTCGAGTGCAACTGTTTTCGCATGACAATGTCCTTGCCGATGCCCGACCAGAATGGGCTATTCAGGAGCGTGAAACTGGTGAACCGTATGCCGAGCGTCCAGGAACAGACATTCGGTATGTATGGCTTGATCCATGGAACCGAAATGTCTGGGACTACAATATTCAGCTTGGTGTCGAGGCAGCGTTGCTTGGTTTCGATGAAGTGAATTATGACTATATCCGTTATCCTGACTGGTATGGCGACCTTTCTGAATATAACGAAGCACTTGAGTTTTCTCAACCAACTGATCCTGTCAACGATCCTGACGCGATGTTCGACAACATCGTGAACTTTATGAAAATGGCCCATGAGCAAATGAACGGGGCTGGTGCTTTCTTCTCAATTGATGTCTTTGGTCGTGTGGTAGTTGCGCCTTCAATGCCGATTGGACAAGACATCGAACGCATGGCTCCTCATGCTGATTACATTGCTCCAATGCCGTACCCATCGCTCTGGTGGCCTGGATTCCTTGGCCTTGATAACCCAACAGCACATCCGTATGAGGTAATGTTGGGGAGTATCGAGAGTGGTGATCCGTTCTTTCAAGGTGAGGGCAAACGAGCGCTTCAGCGGCCATGGCTACAGGATCATACAGATCCGTGGCAAGGCGCACGGGTCGTTGAGTATGGGCCTGAAGAAGTTCGTGCACAAATTCGTGCTGCGGAAGACTCAGAGATGGTTGCCGGTTGGATGCTCTACGACTCTGCCAATACATACACAGAAGGCGCATTACGTCCTGCGCAGTAGTGCCCGTTGAAGCACACCTATCGCCTGACTGATTGAAGGAGCAACAATGCAACGTGTATCGCTACTAGTCTGCTTAGTTTTATTAGTTGGTGTCAGTGTTACGATCTTTCCTGCTCATATAGTTGCACAGAGTTCTACCACTATACAAACAGGTGAAGTGACTCTTTCAACAGTTTCAGAGTGGGAAAGTGGCGCACTCGATAGTTTAATCATCAGTAATAACGATGATGGAGAGTTGCGTCTTGGCAATGATGAAACCGATGGCGTTTTTGTTTCAGAGCTACGTAACACATCATTTGCTTTCAATGCACTTGGCGTGGTATGGCAGGCTACGGTTCCTTCAGGAACTCGATTAACGTTGGAGGTGCGAGGAGGCGTAGCTCCTGACCAGCTAGGTGATTGGCGGTCATTTGAATCAGGCGATGCACGTTCACAAGCCGATGATGGTGCATTGGCAACTGAGGCCGTCTTGACATTTCCTCCTGAGACAGCCTATGTGCAAATGCGTGCTATCTTTCAGTCTACAGTCGACAACGCCTCCCCGGTGCTCAGCGATATCACGTTGCATTATCTTGATGCCCCAAACAGTACGACCGAACTAGCCGGATTGCCGCGAGTTCCAGCTTCATATGGACCTTCAACCCTCACAGCATCACCACGTATTATTCAGCGTGTCGATTGGAATGGTGACAGGGCCACTGAGCAGATTGGCCGTCACGTTCCCCGTGGCATCATCCTTCATCAAATTGGCGATGTAACTGTAGGTGATGATCCGCGTGCTTTTTTACGTGCGCTGGTTGCATATCATCGTGAGGTGCTTGGTTGGAATGATACAGCCTTTCATTTTATTATTGATGATGCTGGAAATATTTTTGAAGGACATCTTGGTGGCCCAACCGCTGCAGTCCCACGTTTAGCCGATGGTGACAGTGCTATCCATATCGCGGTAATCGGGAGCGGTCTGCCTTCTGACGCCTCTCGTGAATCTCTGGTTGGCTTGCTGGCTTGGCTCGGAGATGCCTACGATATTGCTCCAACAGGAACTCATACAGTGGTGTTATCTGATGGAACAACAGACCGCCGGCCAAATGTCGCTGCACACAGTGAAGTCGTGTCTGCTGCTGCCGATCCATCTCTAGCATTTCGCGCACGAGTAGGCGATTGGCGTCGCCAAGCAGATGAGGCAACAGTCCGATCACGCTGGTATTTCGCAGAAGGCAATGTACAAGACTACGCAGAACGATTGTCAGTTCTGAACACGAGCGCGAATGATGCTAACGTGCGTTTCCGTTTGCTCCGTGACCCTGGTGAAGAAGTTATTCGCACAGCCACAGTTGATGCAGGCGACCGTTTTGATTTAGTTGTCAATAACATATTTAGTGATACGACTAGTGTTCCTGCTATCATCGAAGCAAGTGAGACGGTGATTGCGGAGCGCTTTATGGATTTTAGTACGGACATATCACTTAGTCCAGGCATCACACAACCCGCACGTGTTTGGTATTTTGCTGAGGGGACAACGGATGGCGATACACGCACTTTTCTGGTCTTGCTCAATCCACAAAGTACTACGGCGAATGCAACTATCACATATATCCAGAATGATGGTACATTGAGCGAGCAGGAGGTGCGTATACCAGGACTACAACGAACAGTCGTAACAGTGGCCGATGGTCTTCCTGATGCTGGTTTTGGAATGCGTGTTATTGCTACACAACCCATTGTTGCAGAAAGAACGATGCTGTTTGGTCCAGGCGCTACACCTGATACGGGTGGCTTCCATACCTCACCTGGTATCCTTACCTTGTCGCGTCACTGGTTCTTTGCAGAGGGAACTACACAAAATCCGTTCGATATGTCTGTATTGGTGCTCAATCCGAATGAGCAACCGTCAAATGTTGCGGTAACATTCCAGACGCCAGACGGCACTTCTTTGACGCGTCGATATGCTATTCCGCCAACGACACGCCTTGCTATTGATGTGAATGAGGTTGTGCCAAATTTAGGGGTTGCAACCACAGTCGAAGCTGATCGCCCTGTGGCGGTTGAGCGTGCATTGTACTGGCGTGATGGCCAAGTTGGGACTGTTTCATCTGGTGCGATTCAACCTGCATTTACATGGCGTTTTGCTGATGGTCGTACCGGTAACAATTTCCAACAGTTTTTACTGTTTAACAATCCCAATGAAAATCAGTCACGAGTCACCGTTGAGTTTGTTTTAGCTGATGGTACACAAGAGACTCAGCGTGTGGTTATGCCTGGCGAGTCTCGCTACACGATGGCTGTGCACGAACTGTACCCCGATCAACAGGCAATAGCTGCAACTGTGCAGGCCACTCAACCGATTGTGGCTGAACGGTCACTCTATCCAGGCGACCCAGCAACAGAATCGAATCGTGGTGGTGCGACGGCGTTTGGTGTTCCGGAGACAGATGAATGACCGACAACGAGGTAGAAAAGCCACGCTTGCAACGTGAAAAACCATCGCAGGAACGTCAATCATATGCTTGTCTGGGTCGCTTTTTTGCGGCACTGCTGGTTGTTTGTATCACGACATCGCTGGCCGTCGCTGCTGTCGTTGGTGCTTATTTCTGGCTCGGTTTTTCAACTGATACACCTATCGAAATTGCCCAGTCGCAAATTATTATCGCAACTCTACAAGCAGAAAATAGTGTTCTACAGACACAAAACGATTCGATGCAGACACAAATAGTTGATCTGGATGAGCGTGAGTCTTCTGACCAAGGAACACTGAACGAACTTGAGCAACAGCTTGTTGAGTTGTCTGACATGCGTGATCAAATGGCCGAGGGTCAGGAGGAAAACGCAACCGCGTTGGCAGAGATACAAGAGACACGTGATGATTTAGTGTTGTTGGCTACAACTGAAGCGGATCGTGATGAGCTTCTTGATGAATTGACCCGTCGATCAGTTCGCATTGAACGATTTCTGCAACGGCTAAGCGATTTGTCTGGTGATGCCTCAGCAGATTTAAGTGCTGATTCAACAGCCACTCTATCTGTGACAGCCACATTAACAGTCACACGGACCACTACACCGGACGATGTTGATCCTACAACAACCCCTTTACCAACATTTACTCCTACTGTAACACCGTAATCGATGCCCAATAGCATATCCTGAATATTTTGTATAATGGAGCAAAAAACAGCAAAATAACCTTGCTGTTCGACTCGCTTTCTGCTACACTATAACACGTTCGTAACTTCAACAATGTATCAGTAGATAGAAGTATCACCTGATATTTCGACCTACATCAGTGACCAACCACTGACACAGTTATTTGATATAGTACGTCAATGTCTTCTGAGGTGACGCGTGTCCAAAAGACGTCAGCATCCTTGGCTCGCCGACGACATTATTTTTTACGCCTATCGTTGGTTTGCCCTGATTACAACAACCCTAATTGTCCTGGTGCAAGCAGAAATCGCAACCTATGGATGGTGGTTGTTAGGGCTTGCATGTGTAAGTGTGTTGGCAACATTTTTTGCTCGACCATACACTGATGTTGCTCGACGTAATCCGGTTGTTATGACGTTTGATGTGTTACTTGCTGCGGTTGTATTGGTTGGTGCCTCTGATGTTGCTATCTTGAATCCCTTTATCTTTTATGCAACGAGTAGCCTTGTGCTACCCGGGTTGTTATTCGGGTGGCGTGGTGGGGTGATGGCAGGGTTAGCTTTTGTTACATTTGATTTATCTGCCCACTGGGCACTTCAACAGCGTCCGCCTCTTGAGTTAATCCAATTGGGACAACCCGGCGTATTGGCATTAGTAATGACCATGTTCGCCCCTCCTATTTTAGGTGTGCTTTTTCCTTTTGTAGTGGATCTGCTTCGTACCTATATTGGCTATCAGAGTCGAGCAAAGCGATTACAACGGACCCTTTCATCAAGTGCTGTCAGTAGTCGTCGTTCATGGGAAAGCTCTTTGAGTCGCTTTGTATCGATGTCCGAAAATGACGACCTGGATCGCACTGTCCAAACTGAACAAGCACTTGTTTCTTCTACGGCTGTTCGCACTACTGAACAGAGTACTGAGGATCTGCGCCGTGTGCTCTTTGAGCCATTTGCATCAACCAATATTGATCTGCCATCTGCGCTGGATACATTAGCTACGCGCTTTGCCCAAAAGACCGGTGCAGAAGCGCAACTAACCCTGATAGGAAGAACTCGCTCCATTCACTATGCACAGCAGACGGCCCTGATCCGTTTGGCGCAGGAAGCACTCCTCAACGTGCAACAGCATGCTCAAGCTGAGGCCATTGAACTAACCCTGCACTATGACGGTTATTCAGTTGTCCTCTTGATTCAGGATGATGGTGTAGGATTGCTTGATGGTACGTATGAACGGCCTGGAGGCTTGCACGCCCTACGAGCGATGCGTTATCGGATTACGGAGCTTGGTGGACGTTTGGATATTTTCGAGACGGAGGATGGAGGTGTGAGTGTACGTGTGATGGTCCCCCTTGAGTAAGATTGTCTGTAGTAGAGCATCTCCACAATTTCTTGTCTGTCTTTCGTTATTTCCAATGAATTGTATTTGCGCTATAATGCATTTCCTGTAAAGAAACGATATAAGGTCACCATTTTCATGCATCGATTTGCTCGCATTGCCTGTATTATTGTCGTCATTGTGTTGATTACATATGGTCTCTTCCAACCGGTTGAGCAGGATATCCGTTGGTTATTATTGCTTTGGCTAGCTGCGCCATTCTTACTCATTGCTGTACGTTTGTCACTTCCAGAACAGCCACGTGGCATGGCACGGAGTGTGCAACAGTTAGGGGTTGTGGTGGGAGTAAGTTTTATGCTCTTAGCCTTTCAACTCTTACGACAGCAATTTGTGCGTGCGGATGATTTTTATGACTATGTATACATTGATCAGCAGACTGGACAGGCTATTGGAAATGTGCGACCAGTCCTTCAGACTCAGCGTGTGCAACGAGGGAAAATACTTGACCGCAATGAGACGGTGATTGTCGACACACAAATGGTTGATGGCTTTGCGTGGAGAACCTATCCGATTGAAGCACAATTTGATCCTGCTGCGTTTGGAAACATCGTCGGCTTTTTCAGCCATCGCTTTAGTCAGAGTGGTATTGAGGCCTCGTATCATGATTATCTCAGTGGTGAACTGGATATTTACGGTCAAATCCAATCGGCCCTGCTTGGTCAGCCACGCATTGGTGACAATGTTCATTTAACTATTGATGCGCGCTTACAAGCCACAGCGTCACAGAGCTTAGGTGGTCGTCCTGGTTCAGTAGTCGTTCTGGATGTGGAGACCGGGGCGATACTGGCAATGGCAAGTGCACCAACTTTCGATCCACGAGGAATTGCCTTTAACCCAGCAGCACCAGATCGTGATGCAGAAAATGCACGAGTCGTTGATTATTGGACGCAAATCAATGGGGATGTATCTGGCCAGCCACTGCTCAATCGGCCTACGCAGGGTGTATATCCGCCTGGTTCGACATTTAAAACACTCACTGCAATTGCAGCACTTGAACATGCAAATGTCGCCAGCCCCAACGATATAGATTGTCCTGACACACGGACCACCGAAGTAGGGGCACCACCGGTAGTTAATGCTTTGGATGATTTGCAAAGTTTTACGGGTGATCCTTCTGATTTGGAACGTGTATATGCCTACTCATGTAATACTGCATTTGCTGAGTATGCAATGCGTTTGGGACCGGATCTTTTCATTGAAATGGCCCGTAAATTTGATATATATACACCCCAAGAAGTCCCGGTCAGCTATCCACATTTTACCGATCTTCCAACTGAGGCAAGCCTTTTATATGTTGAACCGGGCTTTCTCAATCGTCAAGCAGCACTTGCAGATACCGGATATGGACAGGGGCAACTGTTGGTAACACCATTACAAATGGCTATGATGACTGCTGCAGTTGCCAATGAGGGTTGGATGCCTGAACCATATCTGGTTGAGCGTATTACCCGCTTTGATGGCACGCTTGTTACAGCACGTGGTCCTCGTGCCATTCGACGAACTATGTCAGCAGCAACCGCTGCTACGATGCGTGCAGATATGCGTGCGGGGGTTGAGTATGGTTTTGGCACTGCAGCCCAACAGGTAAGTCCTGATGTTGCGCTTGTAGGAGGAAAGTCTGGTACAGCTGAGCATGGGCCAGGAACGATTCCCCACGCGTGGTTTATGGCCATCGCTCCTGTGGATGAACCACGGTATGCAATTGTTGTCATGGTTGAAAGTGGTGGAGAAGGCTCCTCTGTTGGTGCGCAATTAGCTGGTCAAGTGCTCGCGGCTGCATTTAATCTGGAGAACTGATGTGGGTAAAATGCTGTCTGCAAGCTTGGATACAAACATTGTTCCTCGTCGAGGAGCCACAAAAACGCTCTTGCTCGGTTGGTTGATACTCATTTTCTTTGTAGGAGCTTGTGTTCCTCAGACTCCTGATACTGCTGGTGATATCGTAGATACTACACCATCAGCAGAGGCGCACTCTTCACGAACGATCTACCTTCCTCATGTTTCGGTAGATGAAGAGGTGTCTGCAATAGATCTCCCTGTAGCAACGCCATTGGTGGAACAGACACCGATAGATACCCCAGTGCTTGAGGCAATCGCAAATCCGACACCACTTCCGACTACCCGACCGCGTCCTACACAGACGATGACACCGGAGCCAACATATACTCCAACACCAGAAGCAATGACTCTGGAAGAGCGACGTGCTGTTTTTACTGAAGTTTGGGGTATTATTCAATCAAACTACCTGTATGATGATTTTAATGGAGTTGATTGGGATGGTGTGTATGATGAATATGCCGTGCGAATTGATGATGCAAATCAAGACAGCGCATTCTATGCCGAAATTTCCGAGATGGTCGCCCTCTTAAATGATCAGCATTCACGCTTTCTGCCACCTGCCGCGGCAGTTGATGAAGATCAAGTGGTGAGTGGACATGATTCTTCGGTGGGAATTGGTGTTGTAACTATGTCTGCTTCCGATGGAGCATTGATTCAGCTCGTATTTCCCGATAGCCCGGCCGCGCTCGCAGGACTGCGTCCACGAGATCGTATTATTGCGGTTGACGGTGATCCGTATCATTATGACTATGGAAATCTGGAAGGTCCACAGGGCTCGCTGGTTCGTCTCAATGTGTTGCGTCCGGGCGAAAAACCACGTGATGTTGTACTAGAACGCAAAGCGGTGCAAGGACGTATTGTGCCTTACTCGCGTTCTTTTCCAGGTGGAATAGGCTATATCTGGGTCTCAACGCTCTGGGTGAATGATATGGATGAGCAGGTCAATGGCGTATTAACAGAGCTAGTTGCTGCTGGCGAATTAAATGGGTTAATTCTTGATCTACGTGGCAATCCCGGGGGATGGCGTCATGTATTATCTGGGGTCCTTGGTCATTTTGTGCGTGGTCAGGTTGGGAAGTTTTTTAGTCAAAACAATGAAATCCAACCACTGGTTGTGTCTGCGCCAGCTGGACCCGATTTGCGTGGCCTGCCAATGGTAGTGGTTGTTGATGAAGGGACTGCCTCATATGCTGAGGTGATGGCTGCCATTCTACAACACGAGGCAGGTGCCTATGTAGTTGGCACATCTTCGGCAGGAAATACTGAAACTATTTACACACACGCACTATCCGATGGCTCCCGATTATGGCTGGCCCAAGAAGGTTTTCGCTTACAGAATGATGTTAATTTGGAAGGTGTTGGAGTTCAGCCAGATGTCGTAATTGATGTGAACTGGAAACATTACAGTGAGGAAGATGATCCGCAATTGTTGGAAGCACTGCATCTCTTAGGCGGAGGACCAAAGTAATGGCTCGAACAGCGACAGTTACCCGTCGAACAGGCGAAACAGATATTACCTTAACGCTCAATCTTGATGGCTCAGGAATGTCAGAGATCGAAACTGGTGTTGGATTTCTTGACCATATGTTGATTTTGTTCGCCAAACATGGTCTTTTCGATTTACAGGTGCGTGCAGTTGGAGATCTTCATATTGATGAACATCATACTGCTGAAGATGTTTGTATCTGTCTGGGAAGCGGGCTTGATAAGGCCCTTGGTGAGCGACGTGGATTGGTTCGGACTGCTCACAGCTATGTACCAATGGATGAGGCACTAGGTTTTGTTGCTGTTGATCTAAGTGGCCGTCCTTACTGTGTTGTTGATGCGTCTTTCGTTACTCCTCGTGTTGGGAAGTTAGGAACAGACCTGATTGAGCATTTGTTTGAAAGTATTGCTATCCATGGACGTCTCAATCTGCACGCACGTGTGCTCTATGGTCGTAATGACCACCACAAAATTGAGGCGCTATTCAAAGCCTTTGGCCGTGCTTTAGATGCAGCTACAAAGGTTGATGAGCGCCTCGCTGGGTCTATTCCAAGTACCAAAGGTGTACTCTAACCTATTAACTCATAGTCGTGTCTGGCGGTTCTGTGGGTTTCGACACCAAGCCAACGTAGCTCTAACTGCTTGTTATGATCACAATAATAACCGACCAAGCAGTTGATATATGAACCTATCTGTGGTCGTTGTGTGAAATCATACGGTAAGTGTTCAATCTGGCTTTCACACACTCCTACTTGTACAATTTCTATTAATCCCAGATATATGCTATCATCAGTTTGTACATCTAATTTGACGAATGTGCCAAATGGTTGATGACTCAGCACTTCTCCCCAGAAGATATGATTAAGAGGATAGCGATGTTTGAGATCGAACCATTGCTGATCATTTTCTAACTTCACTACTGATTATCTGCTACGCTTCAATTCGAAAAATTCAGGTCTTTGCAATAGCCACACGACGCGATCCCATAATTGACCTGCATCTTCACCGTGTGGTACTTGATCAAGGACAGGTCCAAATCCTGGTTTTTGAAGCGGTTTGCCTGTAGAGTCGATCAAAACGAGCGTGGGTACACCAAAACCACCCATACCTACAATATGCTCATGTGACTGAATCACTTCATCAAGCGTTGTAGGATCGTTTAATGCTGTGGTTACCAGCGTTGGGTCAAGCTGTAGTGACTCAAGTGCTGCCTCGACAATGGTATTTTGTCCAATATCTTCTTTGCGATCATGGGCTGCCTGACCCAGGGCCAGGTAGAGTTGATTAATATATGTATTGGCTTCATTCGCTGGGTATTGACGACGTAACAAGGCCATCGTCCGAAAGCCGGGTGCACTGCGAAAATGGGTCTCTTTGAGGGTCTCTTTGCCTTTGTTAACTGCTTGAAGGCTAAAGAATTGCCAGGTTACCTGGAGCGGACGAACCTTCATGACTTCGCGTATCCATAGGGATGTGCGCCACGCCCAGGGACATACCGGATCGAAGTAAAAATCTATAGCGATAGATGGAGTGGATATTGTTTGCTCGGACATAAAGCCTATTCCTTTGTTTCAAATGATGATAATTCTGCATATTCCTACGTTATGATTATACCTGTAATTTCGGGTCTTCTATACATCGTGTGCATATTGCCTCCACCATTTTTGTCTAGCCTGATAAGCTTATGATGATTGTCTGAAACTGTATTAAGATAGTTGCTATCTACGATAGTATATAGTATACTATGCATCAGAATCCACGTATTGTAAGTATCAGATATTGGTTCACCAGTCTTATGTGATGTGAAAGGCGGCTGGATGATGTTGCGGCATGTGCAATCGGATATGGTACGGCAAACCATTTCCTCGGTTTCACTTGCGGATCTTTTGTCGCCAAGTGGACTGGGTATACCGCTTTCTACTTTAGAGCATATTGTTTCGACTCTGGATGGTGCTGCACAACAGCGTCCATGGGGGCAATTGGAGCGATGGCGCTACCGATTTGCATGGCAACATCATTGGATTCTCATTATTGGTTTTGACTCGACCGCAATGATGTATGGAACCAATACACATGCAATGACGCGTTTGACAACGGTTTTGACATCGCGTTGTCTTGACGTTTTGGCGGCAGCATGGCGTGGTGCATCTGAAGCTATCGAGCGATTGTATGCACTACTAGATGGCTATAATATTGATCGATCATCTCCGTGGCATGGTATTCCAGCATCGCTTCATCTTCGTTACTGTCACGATTTGACCATCTTACTCGCTAGCTGTGCGGATCTGCCAGTAGAGAGCTATTTGTTAATTCACCATACACTTATACGCCGCGGAATGCCACAGGTTGCCTTATGGCTTGACTCATTGCTTGTCGCTTATGATTTGGGGCGTATACAAGAACCAGATGAGTGGGATATGCTACCCGCCGACGTTCCGCAGCTTGACACTTCCAGAACGGCCATACATGCCATAAGCGTCCCCTCAACCAAATCACGCGTGTACAGTGCTATCGATAGTTGAAACAGGCTAATCGTTTCTACGAGCATTCTGTTGTTTGGGTAGATCGAAAAACTGCGTGGATTGATCCACGCAGTTGCCCTTTAGATAATCTGTAGATCGCTTAGAAGCTATAATCGTATAAGCCCTTGGCGCCACTTCCAAAGTATGGTGAGAACAGTTCACCTGGATACAAGCTGCTACCATAACTTACATTCCCATTTAGCGTATCGCCACGAATAATGTAAGGACCACCACTTGAGCCACCTGTCATGGGGCAGTCGATACTGAAGGTGGCTGGACTTCCAAAATCTGTTCGTGTGAGTGGTTCACTACAAAAGATCATACGCTCACCATTGTAGGGTGAACCGGCAGGGTAGCCTACCGCTAGGAAGTTTTGGCTATATGATTGATTGAAAGCAAAGCCAAGTGTTCCTGTGCATCCGGTATTTGCATTGCTAACACGCCCTTTGGCAAAATCACTATCTAACCCACCAGGGTTGCCATTGGTGTACCAGTCGGATGATGTAACGAGTTGTGTGACACTCCATTGGCCACAAGGAGCACTGCCATTGCGGTATTGTGGTACAAAGACCACGTCGGTGGACCATCCACTCTGATTACCATTGCCGGCATGCACACAGTGTCCAGCGGTCCAGATTTCATCACTCTTGATAACTGCACCTGAGCAGACAAAGCTTCCACCGCCCTGTCGGAAGAAAATCTTGCCAACAGCACTATATGGATAACTCCCATAGGAGCCGACTTCGCCATTTGAGAGTAATCCAATGTCATCAGTAGATGCCGTGTTGGGGAGAGTGCCAGGCACACTCCCTGCCGGACCATCTGGCACAGGAGCGTTTAATTCTGGAAGTATGGTTGTACCCGCTAGCGATGGGGCAGGATAAGGTTTCGCATTTTCCATTTCCTCAACGGTCCATTCAAACACAGCCGCTGTAGCTACACCATCATCAGATGAGGAGATAAATCCTTCGTCATTGGCGTCAGGGCGTTCTTTACCTGTGGCGTTGGCGCTAGCTGCAAGACCAAGTGAGAGGATAAGCATGAGTACGAACAAGAATGAGCGGGTGGCGTGTGTATAACGCATAGGATGTGTCCCTCCTATTTGGACATATCAAATGAGTACATTAGAGTTTTTCCAAGATAGAGTCATTCTGTAAACTATACCCACATTGACGAGATGCACCTTAAAATGTTTTAAAACCTACCGGTGAACACTGTGTGGCTATTACCTCCTTACTTCACATACGTTTAGTTATGATACAGCAGAAGTAGCGATTGTAAGGTGGGCGAGTTACAATTGCTAGCTTCTGCTTAAT
>JBCDFA010000180.1:0-14978 GCA_039178835.1 Chloroflexota bacterium | reverse complement strand
GTAAAAAGGGCCTGCTTGTTCCGGAATAGAGTGCTGAAGCCGACAACTCTTTAATTTGGATTCGGTTGACTACTTGTTGTCCTCTATGGATAACCTCTTCTTTTTGCTCGTTAGTTAGTTTCCTAGCAGCCAAGAAGTTGAGCTTTCCAAAACTTGGAATAGATGCTTCAGCTGCTCCCTGCAAGTCTCTTTCTAGCTTGCTGGTAACTTCTTTCACTCGATAATCCGTTTCTTGCCAAAAGGAATCACCCCAGTCTTCTAAATAATTCAGAGCCATTTCATACTTTCTGTTCCGCGTAATGCTATTCCAAATATTCGTCAAAAAGTTCTGCTTTTGGATTTCACTATCAATACCAAACCTCTCTTTTAGAACTTCAACAACAAATATATGCCTCCAGAGAAGCCGATAGAAAAGTGCAAGATTTACACCAGCTTCTGCAAAGAATTTAATAACATTTGAGTTCGAGATATATGCTAGCGATAATGCCTCTGGATGAATGGCTATTGCATGTTCGTTCTCTTCACGTAATCGAGCAATTAGAGCTGATTTACCTGATCCAGTCCGACCTACCAAAATACAGCGGTGATCCTCACAGTTGTGTAATATAGATAGAATGCCAGTATCAACAAAACATTCTGTGAGATACGAGTCATCCTGTTCTGCAGCGGCAGCTCCGATCGTATGTGTACTACGAAAAACAAAACGATCTACAGGCATAATTTGCCTCCTCTCACTATTTAATAAATTAGGTGAATACAGCTAGTTACACAAAAGTGTTCTCACCATATCTTATAAAAACATACCAACTCGTTCTAATATCACACATACCTCAACCCCCTACTACACATGAACGAATAACCTACTCCATTTTAGAGCACAACGCCGAAAACTTGACAGGCCCATGAAAGTCGTGTACTTTTAGTTCGCTTCTCATAGCATTGTGGTGATCCTAATAGGTTTTGATACGATATTCAGCCCGTCGGTCAGTCGGCAATGCTACACCCAGGTGTGGCCAGATAGACCAAGGATTCATCGTTGTAGTCCATTATGCAAATGGATATGCAGGACATCCTGCTAGTGTAGTACAGGTGTATGTGTGATGTTTAATCATTTGAATGGGAAAGACAATCTTATTGCGACAACCGAAGAAGACGACTCCCCCACAGACGCCGCCCGTCGACGGGTGTTAGGACGGCTTGGCGAATACACATCACTCATTGTCACACCGCTGAATATGCGCCCCACCAGCGCCACCTTGCTCTTCGAAGATGATCAACGCGTCGAGGTGCGGATCAGCACTACCAGCCGCCACATCGTTCTCGCGATTGTGCCCAATGGCGACATGGCCGCAGAGGTCTTCTTTCTCCGCTCGATGGCCACCAAACAGCTTCCTGCACCACGCCTGATCGCCCATGATCTCAACTGCACCGTCGTGCCCTTTACCTATGCGCTGCTTGGCCACATTGGCGGCATTGCGCTCCAACAGATCACCGAAATCTCGTTGGTTCGCGTTGCAGCACGGCAGGTCGGGCGGACGATGCGCCGTATGCACCAGATGACCGCACCGGGATTTGGGCGACCTGCGACAACTGGGCGCTGGCCCAAACAGACATGGCTCCAGCTACTCCATGACTGGACCGCCCAACGAGAATTGGGCGAACGTGCCGCCGACATTCTGGGCAACGCACAAACCGCAGATCTGCTCAAGGCCACGCTGAAACATCCGGCACTCCGCTATGATCGACCCTGTGTGATTCACGGCAAGGTCAACCCTGACCATGCGATTGTCACCGTTGGCGATAGTGTTCAGCTTGAAGCGCTCATCCAGCCAGGCAACATCGTTGCTGGTGATCCCATGTTCGATCTGGCTTACAGCATGTTGCCGCACCACCACAGCGCATTTCGGCATGGCGTGTGGGAAGGGTATACCGCAACAGGAGCGCTTACACCAGAACAGGACCAGCGCTTCCAACGCCTGAAATTGCTAATCTGGGTTACTGAAACGCTCTGGAACGAAGCAGAAGTACCTGGTCAGTTTCCAGAAGCCGTTGCAAACGAGTTAAACGCCCTCGCATAACATTTTCCAATGGCACACATACAACCAGGAAGCAGCTATGACTGAACAGATCCCTTTTGACGTTTCGTATGACTTTGATGAGCAGTTACGGGAAGTGCCACGTAATCCCTCCGCGATGCAACAGGCGCTGGACTGGCTCAATACACGCATCAGCGACGCAGAGCTTGATGCGGTGCAACGCATACGCTACTACGGACTAATCGGGGTTTATGCACGTATGCTTCACCAATACGAGACGGCGATAGACGCGCTCCAGATCGCCCTGAGTCAGGCGGCCCAGCAGCAGCACGAGCGACTGGTGGTGATGAACCAGATCAGGTTGGCGCATGTGTACCAGTGGCAGGGTCGCCACGATGAGAGCGATGCACTTTTTGACCAGATCATCCAGACCTGCCTGACCAACCCCAGGGTGGCAGACTATCTCGACTTTGCATATCAACACGCGGGCAAAAATGCCTTCGACCAGGCAGACTACCTCACAGCGATCCGCTATTTTGAGCAGGCCTTGGTGTTGCGGAAAACACAGGGCAACACCGAACTGATCGAGTCGACTGAACTAGCCCTTTCTCTTACCCAACAACGAATGCAAAAGGAACAACTATGACTCACTCAGAAGTCCAGATTCGCCAGGCAAACGACACCGATCTGACTGCAATCGTCGAACTCAACTATGGTCTCTTTCAGGAAGACGCAGGCCAGCGTGATCCATCTATGAATTTGGAGTGGCCCAGACAACACGGCATGGAGTATTTTCGCGATATGCTCACAGGTACAAAGAGCGTTTGTTTTGTCGCCGTTACTGATGCAGAAACTGTAGGATATCTCGTCGGGTATGTGCGAGAGCCCAATGACCTGTGCCTCATCAAAAGTGCTGAGTTGGAAAGCATGTTTGTCCTGCCAGCGTGGCGCAGTCGGCAGGTGGGCAGTCAACTGTTTCAGACCTTTCTGATCTGGGCACGCGAACGCGGTGCACAATCCATTTCAGTCAGTGCCTATGCTGCCAATGAACGTGCGATTGCCTTCTATCAAAGCCATGGGTTCAAGCCCAAAAACCTGATACTCGAAATCGACTGCGAGATGCCGCAGTCGTAACATAGCGGCACCGGTCAACAAGTACAACGTGCACTATCTTTCGTCATATCCTACTCAGATGGACCAGCCGAACGTTGTATAATAAAGTGATCACACTCCTCAATCGGAGGTGAAGATCGTTTATGGTCAGAGAAGATATCTGTTGGGAGATCAACAATGTCGTTGATATACAAAAAGCGGGAATACAATTATGATTGCGACTAAAGAACTCACACACAGCGATATCAAAACGCCGATCAATATCAGCAGCAGAGAATTTACCTCTCATAAGTACGCCTACTACAAATGGCTGCGCGAGGAAGCTCCCGTTTGCAAAGGGAAATTCGCTGTCGTCAATCTTTATCTGCTCTCGCGCTACCACGACTGCGTAAACATGCTGAAAGATCCGCGCTTTGTGCGGAATCGCACTACAGCTACGGGTGGCAGCAGAATGCCCTTCCCTGCACCAAAATCAGTTACGCTTCTGGCACAGAGTATGATCACCGAAGACGAACCCGCCCACCGCCGCCTGCGTAATCTGGTACACAAAGCCTTTACACCACGTGCGCTTACCCGTCTTGAAGAACGCATCGAACACCTGACCCACGAACTGCTCGATAAGACAGAAAAGCAGGGCAATGTTGATATCCAGAAAGCCTATGCACTCCCTATCCCGGTCACCGTGATCAGTGAGATGGTTGGTGTACGAGATACAGATATGGAGAAATTCCGCACCAGTATGCGGGTGTTAACGAATGGGCTGTCCGGCTGGTCGCTCTTTCGCACGCTCTTCTGGGATATGCGAAGTTCGAGTGCGTTCATTCGTGAGTTGATCGCCTACAAACGGGCCAACCCACAGGACGACATCCTGACTGCGCTGATTCAAGCTGAGGAAGAGGGCGATAAACTGAGCGAGGATGAACTGGTAAGTATGATTTTTCTCCTGATCATCGCGGGCTATGAAACAACCGTCCACCTGATTACCAACAGCGTGGTGACACTGCTGCAACATCCTGATCAACTTGCACGGCTGCGCGAGCGACCGGAACTGATGGAGTCGGCAATTGAGGAGATTATGCGTTACAACGGTCCAGTACACGGCACTAAGCTTGGTTATGCCGTTGAAGACGTGACACTGCACGGAGTCACGATACCCAAGGGTGCTGCGGTTATGCCACTGCTCGGGGCGGCGAACCACGACCCGGCGGTGTTCGAGAACCCCGAAGTCTTCGATATTGCCCGCACGCCGAACAGGCATCTGGGCTTTGGGCAGGGCATCCACTACTGCCTCGGCGCACCGCTGGCCCGGCTGGAAAACCGCATTGCACTAAAAAATCTGTTGGAGCGCAGTCCGAATTTACGATTGGCAGTGGCACCAGAACAACTGCAACTTCAGAACATTCCTGGCTGGCATCGCTACGAGAGCGTGCCGGTGATGTTGGGGTAAAACACGCGTTAGGTCGAGTCGTAAGTTGTAACTGTTTTCGCATAAGAATGGGTGCACCCATGACACAACAAGCAGCCAAAACAGGCGTAGGGCCAACCGTTTTTGTCGCTATCGAGCAACACTTTCCCAAAGATGTTCGCATCCTCCAAGACAGTATGGCCTACCACATCCTTCCTCCTGGCGTAAAGGCTTACGTCCGGGCCACACGCTTTCCTCCAGTGCGCGACCTGTTGATTAAGAGTGCCGAGAAGAATGTTCCTGGCATCTGGAACGGCATGATGTGCCGCAAGCGTTATATCGATGATATGGTGACCCAGGCCGTAGCCAATAAAGTCCAGGCCATCGTGAACCTTGGAGCAGGCTTCGACACGCGAGCACTTCGACTTCCGGCACTGGCCAATGTTCCGATCTGGGAGGTCGATCAACCAGAGAATATCGCTACCAAGGCAGCAGGGCTACGTAAGATCTTTGGAACAATCCCGTCTCATATCATTCTGGTTCCAATAGATTTTGACCATCAGGAATTGGGAACAGTACTGGCAGCCCATGGCTATGTAACCAACGCAAAAACCTTTTTCATCTGGGAAGCGGTCACCCAATATTTGACTGAGGCCGGGATACAGGCGACCTTTGATTTTCTCGCTGGTGCGTCAGCAGGCAGCCGTTTGACATTTACCTATGTCCCTAAAGATTTTATCGATGGAAAAGTCCTTTATGGCCAGGAAAATATATATCAGCAGATGTGTGTAAAGAATAAAATCTGGCATTTCGGTTTAGAACCCCAAAGCATTGCTGACTTCCTCAACAAGCAGGGGTGGCGTTTGTTGGAGGACGTTGGGTATGACGAGCTTGCCGAGCGTTATGTAAAACCGACTGGTCGAAAACTTGACTCTATGGCCATCGAGCGGATGGTCTACGCGGAGAAACAATAACCGTCTATTGGTGATAAAGTAGGAAAAAATGTTTGTGACGTTGTTGGCCGATATCCACAAAACACAGATCGCTGAAGCTGGTGGCAAAGGGGCAAATCTGGGGGCACTCTATCGTGGCGGGCTCCCAGTCCCACCAGGCTTTGTTGTCACTACAGAAGCTTATCGTCGCTTTGTTGAGGTGAACGCGCTACAAAAGTGGATCGTCACATTGGCGGCTCAGACACAGATCGGTAATCCCCAGTCCTACGAAGCCACTTCGAAGCAGATTCGCGATCTCTTCATAACCGGTGCAATGCCACATGAATTGGAAGAGACGATTCGTACTGCCTATGACGAATTGGCCACCACAGCGCCAAAGAATGACCAGATTGCCGTAGCGGTGCGCTCGTCGGCTACAGCAGAAGATCTCCCGCAGGCCAGCTTCGCCGGGCAACAGGAAACCTTGCTCAACGTGTGTGGCGCAGATGCACTGCTCAGTGCCATCAAAGAGTGCTGGGCCAGCCTCTGGACCGCCCGCGCCATGGCTTATCGCCAGCAGATAGGCATTGATAGTGCGACGGTTGGCATGGCCGTGGTCATACAGACAATGGTGTCAGCCGATGTTTCCGGTATCCTGTTTACAGCCAACCCAACCACGGGCGAACGCGATGAGATGGTGATCAATGCCAGCTTTGGGCTTGGCGAAGCCATCGTTTCCGGCGCAGTCACACCCGATACCTATGTGCTGGATCGAGCCAACCTGACCACAAAGGAAGTCACCCCCGGCACCAAAGAAGTGATGATCGTTGCTGCCGATGGCCAGCGCACCAGGACCCAGAACGTCCCTGCGCCACAACGCAACACCCTGGCATTATCTGATGACATGCTCAAAGAATTAGCCACACTCGGCGAGCAGACTGAACAACTCTTCAACGGTGTGCCGCAGGACATCGAATGGGCCATAGCCGACGAGCAGTGCTGGCTCCTTCAGGCACGCCCTATTACCAACCTGCCACCCGCCCCGCTGCGTGATGTGCGTTGGGATCCACCCACACCGGGGACCATCTGGATGCGGCGTCAAGTGGTCGAACACATGCCCGAACCGCTTTCGCCACTGTTCGAGGAACTGTATGTACAGGAAGGGTTGGATCTATCTATCGACAAACTGATAGCTTTCATGGGTGACTTGAGCAACACGAACAACCTCATTCAGGAATTTATGCGGGAGGCAATGCCGGGAAGTTTTGCTACCACTGTGAACGGGTACGCGTATAGCATGGCCAGCTTTAACTTCACGTGGAAAAGTATTGTACAGGTCTTACACATGTACGTAAAGCTGCTTCCGCCTATGTTTCGTGAAGGGGTGCCACACTGGCGTGAGCAGTCACTACCAACCTATCTGGCGACGATTATGCAATGGAAAGAGTTTGAGCGCACGACTGCGTCGGATGCAGAACTGGTGAGCGGTATCCGTGAATTAGCCCACGCGGACGCAATCTATTGGTTTGCCTCCGCGATACCGCTGGGCATAGCGCGGGTGACAGATGGTTTGCTCGATGGCTTTCTGACCTTTGTAACAAGGCACAACTCATCGAATGGATCGCGCCTGACTAGTGGGCCTTTCCTGCGTGGCTTCCCCTCCAAAGCGTTTGAAGCCCAAATACAACTGGAAACGATAGTACAATGCATCAGTGCCTCGGGATCACTACACGCATTGGTCAGGACCACACCAGCAGCACACTTACTCGATGCGCTATCGCAACATCCTGACGGGCAACCGATCTTAGACGATCTCCAGCAGTATCTTGAGCAGTTTGGCCACCAGATCTACAACCTCGACTTCGCGGTACCAACACAAGCAGATGAGCCACTCCCCGTTTTGTTGAGTCTGAAAGCGGCCGTAGAGCACCCAGATCACGATGCACGTATCCATCAGGAGAAACTTGCACGTGAGCGCGATTCGCTGGTGCAAAGCACCACACAGTCGCTCAACCCCCTCCAGCGACGGCTGTTCCAGATGCTGTTGAGTTGGGCGCAACGCTATACACCCTACCGCGAGGAGGCTCTGTTCTATGTAGGCGCCGCGTGGCCTACGCTACGGCGGCTGGCGCTCGAACTGGGACAACGGCTCACAGTAGCCGGTTCGCTCAACGAGCCCGATGATGTTTTCTATCTCAAAAGCACCGAGTTGTTAGCTGCCAGCGTTGCGCGTTCGGACGGGCAGGCGTGCTCAGAACTGGCACAATTGGCGCAAGAGCGACGTGAACTGCGCGAGGCACGCAAGCGGTTAGACCCGCCAGTCGCCGTCCCACCTGGCGCTCATCTGGAATTTGGACCATTCAAACTTTCGTTGTTCGAGCCCCAAACAAATGGTGCAAACGAAGGGCCAACCCTCAAAGGTTTTGCGGTGAGTCCTGGCCAGACCATCGCACCGGCCAGCGTGATCCATTCGCCAGCCGACTTCGAGCAGATGGCACCAGACACGATTCTGGTGTGTCGAACCACCACCCCGGCCTGGACGCCGCTCTTCTCGCAGGCGAAGGGCTTGGTCACCGATATCGGCGGTGCACTGGCCCATGGCTCCATCGTGGCCCGCGAGTATGGCATTCCGGCGGTGATGGGTACGGGAGTCGCCACCCAGCGTATTACCAGCGGCCAGCGCATTCAGGTCGACGGCGACACGGGTACAGTGATACTGTTGGATGAGGTCACTTCCGCAGAACACAGTCAGCCAGCAGAGAAAGCACCATCTGCACGAAACCCTCTGAAGCGCAAGTTCCTGCTAACTCTGGGTGTTGGCCTGGTGATAGGCTTCGTGGTCTGGTGGAAGAAGCGCAAACAACGGATGACGAGTGCATCCAACAATTTCTAGCAGCACAGGCTGCACATCTCGTTCCATACATTATTACAAGACTTTTGGACTGTGGTAGCACATTGGCCGCAGCCATATATACAAACCTCCTCAAGCCTTCCTCATGCTCCTCACAGTAATACATAGCAGCAATGAACAATTGTTAAAGCGCACACTGCTTCTTGTCATCCGTATGTGAAGTAGCTCAAGTACAATTACTTTGCAACACGAATGATCCAATCCCACCAAGACCTAGATAGCTGTGTGGAAGAGGGGCCGGTATGAATGACGTTTTTGCGCGATTACAGCGTCCATATAGAAGCATGAGCAAAAAAATCATGCTGCTTGGTATGTTAGTCTTGACTGTTACACTCGGTTTTGTACCATCGAATGCACCCGTAACATTAGCAACAACAGCGCCGAGTGGTTTCCAGGACACGGTGGTGCTCAGTGGGTTGAGTCGCCCGACTGCCGTGCGATTTGCACCTGATGGACGCATTTTTGTTGCACAAAAGGGCGGGCGTATCATTGTGTACGATGATTTCTCCGACACACAGCCAACGATTCTCGCTGACCTCCGCACCAATGTCTATAACTTTTGGGATCGGGGATTGTTGAGCATGGAACTGCACCCAGACTTCCCCACTAACCCATATCTCTATATTCTGTACACCTATGATGCTCTTATCGGCGGGACTGCGCCGCTCTGGGGGCAGCCCGATACAACATATGACAACTGCCCTGACCCGCCGGGCAACACCACCAACGGCTGTGTTGTCAGCGGGCGCCTCTCACGCCTTCAGGTCGCAGGAGATGTGATGACCGGCACAGAGCAGGTACTCATCGAAGGCTGGTGTCAACAGTACCCCAGCCATTCGATTGGGAGTATCGCGTTTGGCCCAGATGGTGCGCTGTATGCCAGCAGTGGCGATGGTGCCAGCGGTCATTTTGTCGATTATGGTCAAAATGGTATTCCGCTCAACCCCTGTGGTGATCCGCCTGTCGCGTCTGGCGTTTTGCAAACCGCTCCCACATCCGAGGGTGGAGCGCTCCGCAGCCAGAGTCCCCGTCGCCCCAATGGCCAGCCCGTCGTGCTCAATGGCACCGTTATTCGAGTCGACCCCAACACCGGCGAAGGTCTGCCGGGGAATCCCTTCTACAGCAGCACCGATGCCAACGAGCGCCGTATCATCAGCTATGGTCTGCGAAACCCCTTCCGTATGACGGTACGTCCAAACACCAATGAACTCTGGCTGGGCGATGTCGGATGGAGCGAGTGGGAAGAGATCAATCGCATCAGCAACCCGACTACTGTTACGAACTTTGGCTGGCCATGCTATGAAGGCAATGGGGTGCAACCCGGTTACGACAATTTCAACTTTGATAGCTGTGAAACGCTCTATGGTCAGGCAAACGCCGTCATTCAGCCGATGTATACCTATCGGCACTCTGAGCGGATCACCAACAACGGCCCCTGCCCACGCTGGAGTTCGGCAACGACCGGGCTGGCCTTCTACACCGATGGCGATTACCCGGCGAAATACGAGGATGCGCTTTTCTTGGCCGATTATTCACGCAAATGTATCTGGGCAATGCTCAAAGATGGTAACGGCGACCCTGACCCCAACAACATCGAGCCATTTATTGTGAATGCCGCGACACCGGTCGACCTCCAGATCGGGCCTGGTGGTGATCTGTTTTATGTTGATCACATTGGCGGTACCATCCACCGTGTGCGCTACTACGCAGGCAACCAGCCACCGACTGCCGACATTCAGGCCACGCCCACCAATGGCCCAGCCCCACTCCAAGTCCAGTTTAGTGCGGCAGGTTCGAGCGACCCCGACACGAACGACACGATCACATACGCCTGGGATCTCGATGGTGATAGCGATTATAACGACTCGCATGCTGTGGCACCGACCTACACTTACGCGTCGGGCAATCATACGGTTAGTCTGCGTGTGACTGATAGTTATGGCGTAACAGATACGGCAACACAACTTATCTCCTCGAACAACACGCCACCATCGGTCAGTATCGACGCGCCGCTGGTAGGAACGCTCTGGGAAGTTGACGATCTCATCACTTTCAGTGGACACGCGACGGATCAGCAGGATGGCAATCTGCCAGCTTCGGCACTCACCTGGTCAATCCTCTTACATCACTGCTATGCACCAGATAACTGCCACGTGCATGTCATACAGGAGCTTGATGGCGTCAGTGGTGGCACATTCAATGCACCCAATCACGAGTATCCATCCTATCTTGAGCTAGTGCTTACAGCACGTGACTCTGCTGGGTTGGAAAGCACCACTCAGATTCAGCTACACCCCAGGATAACAACATATACATTTGAAACAGAGCCAGCCGGTCTCGAACTTATCTACGGCGAGGGACATACCGGTATCACGAATTTCACCGAAGAGATGGTGGTCAATGCCGAGCAGAATGTTATTGCGCCGCTGGTACAACAGCATCTTAGCTTTGACAGATGGCAGGATGGCTCTACCGAGAGCGCCCGCACGATACGCGTTGAGTCAACACCACAAACACTCCGAGCGCTCTATGAGAATAAGCCACCTGTGGCGATTGCAGCAGCAACCGTGATGGACGATGATGTAGGACAAACGGTCGCCTTCAGCAGCACACTCTCGACCGACCCCGAGGGTGATGCAATGGACTACCGCTGGGACTTTGGTGATGGCAACACATCCGACGAGGCCAACCCGGTCCACACGTACACTCAACCAGGAGCATACAATGTACAGCTTACGGTCACCGACTACTGGAATGTTCAGGATACCGACACTATTACAATCAAAACTGCAAGCCCTTCGGTGCCAGAGGCGGAAGTCACGACATCAGACGGTCGCTTTGGTGTTGGAGAAAAACTCGCCTTCAGCGGCAGCGCAACCGATCTCAACGACGGGAATATACCTGCCGATAAGCTCCACTGGCAACTCATCCGTCATTATGATGGCACGACCGAAGTGCTTCACACGAGTGCTGGTGTTGCAAACGGGACGTTTCCTGCACTTCCCGATGTTGACTACGACCGCATCGAAGTGCAGCTGACTGCGGTCAACAGTGCCGGGAAGAGTGCGCGCATCAGTGTGTTTCTAGAACCAAGAGAAGTAGCATTGCGCCTTGAAAGTAGTCCTGCTGGTATGCCGCTCCGCTTTGACGACATCGAGCAACAAGCACCATTGACGATAACCGCACTGGCAGGCTCATCCCACACCATTGAAGCGCTTAATCACGAAGGATGGACGTTTGTTGGCTGGTCGGATGCAGGCACACAAGCTCACACGATTACTGTACCAAATGAGGATACGACGCTGACCGCAACCTATAAAGCACGTACACCCAATCACAGTGTTTGGTTACCATTGATTATACGATAAGGAATACACAACAAAAACACACCGAGGGAGGACGGTACCCCTCGGTGTGTTGTATTTACGGTATTAAGGCAACCAGGTGATTATATCTGGAATGCCTGATCCAGAACGCTCAACCAATATAAAGGATTCACTACCATCAGCGCGTGCGGCCAGTACCTGACCGGGGCAAGCTAAGTACGTACAGGCCTTGTTCACTGCTACATAGTTGCTATCGGGAGACCACGTAAGATTGGACATGCTAGAAGATCGATTAGCTTGAAGCACGATCTGCTGATTGCTTCCATCTGCTTGCATCGTGGACAACACTGTTGAGGAGCCGATTGGAGATGTTCCGCTTGTGCCGCTCTGATAATACGCAATGCGTGTGCCATCTGGTGACCAGAATGGACTTACTTCTGCATCGGCACTGGTCGTCAATTGTGTCAGGTTGGTACCATCAGCATTGACTGACCAGATATCTTGCCCACCGGCAGCCTCCGACTCAAAGATGATCTGATCACTAATTGGTGACCATTTAGGGAACCGGCCATGATCAACGATCTGGCGTAGATTACTTCCATCAGCATTTACAACATATAATGCCCTTTCTGCAAAGACAGTGTGGAAAGCCAGTTGCGTGCCATCAGGTGACCATGAAGGGCCAGATTGCATCAAACCGGGTGTTCCAGCCAGTAACAGTACATCTTCCGACCCATCAACATTGATTACCCGTAACCCACGTCGCTCACCATCACTCGATGTGTAGGCAATACGCTGATCGTCAGGAGACCAACTTCTGATCGTAACCGATGGATCGCTGTTAATGCGTACAACATCACCGTTTGTAAGATCAATAATACAGAGACCAGTTTCACCATCGGCGGAGCAAATTTGTGCGGCCTTTTGCCGATCATTGCTCACTGCAAAAAGCGCTTCGGGAAGTGTATCAATGCTGTATGGGAGTAGGGTAACTTCACTACCATCGGCCTTGACTTCATACATAGTATGACCCTGTACAAGCAATCGTCCAGGCAGTCCTGGATTCTCTACCGCCGTCAGCACACCACCGGCCTCGCTACCTAACAACCCCAACAGGACCTTGAATGCATCCGGCTCATCTGGATGCCATTCAAAACGGGCACGCTCAAACACCTGCGTCAGAATTTGGCCACCATCGATATTCGTTTCCATACGTGCTTCAGTTAAAGGCATACCAAAGAGCGCGAGACTCTCAGCATAGCTAAACCCAGAACTTCCATCAAACTCCAGACCATTGCTTTGCCAATAAGTCATAAATCCAATACCCGATTCCTGATCACACACACTGTGCTGGGTTTCTTCAAACCAGAGACACTCGTCCTGCGGTGTTCCCTTCGGTTCACCATGCCAATTGATGCCACGTGCTTCAAGGTAATTGACACCTAGACGGCCAAGCAACACATCATACGGACTCGGATTCTCGGGATGCAATTCAAAGCGTTGGCGCTCGAATAGTTGTGTCAGGTAGGTTTGTCCATCATCGGCGTTTTCCTGCTCTTCGGCAGGCGTGAGTGGGTAACCGAAGACGGCTAATCCGCCATTCTGTTCCCAATACTCACGAAAGCGTCCACTAATACAAAACGGTGTTTCGTCAAAGCACCTTTCATCGGATTGGGACTGTGCTGCTGTCGCGAGAGGAAACACCAGCACTAATAGCAGGCTCACGGTGAACAAGTGTCGGAACATAATTACCTCCTGAAAATACAATTGTGTCCCACCTCTATCCACAAACAATCATACCTGACTATCTTCAACATGCCCATGATAGTAGCCTTAGGGAGATTGGATACATCAGTGATAAGCATCTTATGAGTCTGAAAACACCTATCAGGTATGGGATTAATCCAATACTTGACCGATATGTCCTGAGTTTGCCTACTGCAGCGTCACATCATCAAAGTAGTATACGCCAGTTGGTTGAAAGGTGAATTGCACTCGCTCCAGTTTGGCCACATTAATCTGATCAAATGCTGACAGATCAACACAGATCTGGGACCACTCACCGCGTGGGGTTCTGACCGTTGTTTCGATCTCCTGGTTGCCACCGTCGGCATCGAGCAAGCGCACACGCATCGGGTTATCACCAATGACATCATAGGTCCAGACACATACCTGACTGTAGTCCGAGGCATCGACCGGACGTTGGTAGAGATAGGCACCAACACCGTTGAACTCACCCGTACCAACCATTTTGACTGATGAGTTGCCGTTGTAAACGATATTCGTAGCCAACCTACTCGCAGACCTGAACACATTGTAGTAACTCTCCGCAGCTTCAAAGTCTTGCAGAAGCGGTGCGTCCGGTACTTCCGCTGGCTGAGGTGCTACATACGCCTCAGGAATATCGACGGGACGTGCGCGGGCGGTCGTCGTAGCAAGCCCACCATTGTTGTTGTAGGGCTCATATGATGTACCGATGGCATCGCGCACAGGGCGAGTGTCTTCACGGTCCAGCTTGACAGCGCCAAAGGTGTTCAAACCGGCACGCTGGGTGTACCAATCAAACATGGCCCACCATGTCTGTGTCATCAGAAAGCCATTATCATTCGATGTCACGCTGCCATCGGTATCGACGGCACGGCGCTCTTCCAAAGCGCGGAACGTTTCGTCGAAGACTTCACGTTGTAATAATTCCAACGAGTCCTCCGGTGTCGCAAAATACCCAAATTCGGTGTTAAAGATGGGCTTGTCAGGGAATGCGCGGTTGGCTGCCGTCAGGAAGTCGCGGGTGCCTTCGTAGTATGGTCCTTCTGCAAACAACCCAAAATACATCGTCCAACCAGCCACGTCCACGGCTTGCATCGACTCATCATCAGGGCCACCACGATCAGTGGCCGCCGACTGAGTGACCAGCCGCCCATCGTAGTAGTTTTCTTTCAGATCGCGATTGATACGCGTCAGAAATTCACGGCGGCGCTCATTCGAGATCGCCTCGTTGGTGCCGCTCCACAAAATAATCGAGGGGCGGTTGTAGTCACGGAAGATCATCTCGCGCCACATCTGGTCGGCGATGCGCCGTTGCTTCTGGTCGGCAAAATGATACGCATCAAACCACCATGTCGGGATCTCTTCGGCCACTGCCAAACCCATTCGATCTGTCAGGAGATAGGTGTAGGGATGGTTGGGGTAGTGCGCCGTTCGCAGGAAATTAACATTCAACTCTTTGATGTCTACCAGATCGTCATAGATACGCTC
>JBCDFA010000179.1:0-15210 GCA_039178835.1 Chloroflexota bacterium | reverse complement strand
TCTCATTCAGATCAACATCTTCCACTGCGGCAACAGTATCACCTTCGAAGGTCGCCACACTCAAACGGAATTCGTTCTGTGTTCCGCGTGCCTGCCAGATGCTTTGGACTCCGTCTGGAACGGTATCACCATCGGTATACAGATCAGTGTCACCAACTGTAATGTTGGCTAAATACCAACCGGGATTTACCGCTTCAACCTGACCAGCAGTTCCGCCGTCAGTTGCATATCGGAAGGCTAACAATACGGTTTCACCAGCATACTCGCTCAGATCATAGGTCACATCCACCCATTCGAGTGCTTCCTCCGTACCGCTTACGCCACTATAACCAGGAACATTGTCCTTGATGAGATCCAATGCACCTGTGTTCGAAATCGAGGTGGTCCCGCTAAGCGGAAGGCTGACAAAACCTGTTGCATCATCAATATCAGTTGATACTTGCGTGAACCCGAAGTCCCATCCTGACTCGATATTGTAAAGAGTATCGAATGAGAGTGTAGCGGTGGTAGTCGGTACATCAACCTCAAAGATCAGGAAGTTATCGGCAACATCCGTATGACCGGAGAAAAGCACATTTTCGCCACCCTCAGGTGGCGCGACCCCGACCTCTGAAGCAGGGAGCGTTGTCCAATCGGTCGGCACACGAATATCGCCATTAAAATCAAGAGTTGTTTCTTCATCGATAGACTCCGACCAACCAATCTCGATGTAGTCGGCACCGTATGGTGGGGCACCAGGTGCATCATACCCTTCAAAATTCAGATTCTCACGCAATAACCCCAGATCAAGTGGTGCTACTGGAACCGCTGAAGGGCTATCGAAGGCACTAATATAATCTCCCCATCCTGTGTCATCGCTCGTGGTGCCAGAAAGCATAGCATTGCGAAAATCAGTCCACACATCAATAAAATCAAAATCTGCACCAACTTCATCTAACATTGCATCGATAGAAGCAATACCATTGGCTTCACGCTGTGTAAGTTCAGCAACATATTTGAGATATTGACCGTCTTCAGCACCAATATCGGCCTCTTGCAGACGTCCGGCAAGATAGAGATAGAACCAGTACACTATTTGATAATCTGCTAGAATCTCAAAATTCTGGTCTGGGTCACTATCCTGGTCACCCCAAAGCGTCAAGGAATTTTCGGGAAACTCCGAAAACTGGGTACGATGTGAGTCGGGACTAGGGCGATACCCATTTAAAAATTCCGCAAATTCAGAGGCTGCTTCATTTAACCAGAGTTCCTCATCACCATCCTGATCACTGTGGATAAGGTGCTGAAGCTCATGAGCAATCGTCGCTTCATAACCGAAATTAGGTGGCCCCGTTCGGATATTCCACTGCTTGCTATCAATCGAAATAATATTCCGATCTGCGAAGTTATTGACCTGGCCAGAGAAAAAGCCTGCCACAAACGATGCGTTATTAATTGGATCATAGAAGTTATCGTCGCGCACATTACTAACGAGAACAATTACCCGTTCTCCGGGTCCTGCATAGTAATCATCTGGTAAATTAAGATCAGGAGCACTGCTAGGTAATTGTGCATTACTTCCATCGCGACTATCATACTCACCATAGAATTCAACATCAATCGGAATAATACGCTCGGTGGCGGTTGCAAGGGCCGTGACACGTTCATCAGTGATATATTCTGGATCACGTGAGTCAGGATGGATCGGATTAATATTTCCATCGGAATCTCGATATGTCAGATCTTCTTGGACCCAAATCTCAACTGTATCTGAGATAAGGCGTACTTCGTAATCTGTAATAAAGAAACCACTGAAGATATCTAAGGCAACGAATGTGCGTGTATCACCAACAGTGTAATTTCCTGTCTGCTGCACAGTAGGTACTTGAAGCGTGCTCGTATCGACACTAAGTGGCATATCCTTGTTACGAACAACTGGACCGATATCAATCGTTCCGTCCGTATGATAGATTGGCTGTAGGTCGCGCTGTTTAGTAGTCTCCTCGATTGACTGTATCTCATCAGGAAGCTGCTCATCTATCGTTGTGGATGCGGCAATACCAGGGAGGAATCCAAGTGCAATCAGAACACTCAGGAAAATACCCATAGGCATCTGAACGTGTTTAAAAAAGGATTTCATATCCTCACCAACCTCCATGACTTTATAAACAATGTTATTATGAGGTCTAAATACACATATGAGATATGATGCGGCGTTGTGATACTCCTTTCGTTCAAACAAGCAGTTCTGCGACAGAGCATAAGTGCTATACGCTTATGCTCAATTTTAGGAACACGTATAATTTCTTAACGTAAAAGTTCTTAAATTATACTGAGGTCACCGAAAACTGCAAACAACTAAATTTGAGAATACTGCACATAAGGAGCTTTTTTCAGTATAAAAACAGTATAAAAGCTTTGCACAACACACTTTTTGTTCACAAAAGTGTCATCTGAATACACTATCAGACGTATATCCAAATGAACAAAATGGACGGATAACATACCATTATCCATCCATTCTGATTCTCTCTGCTCCAGGCTATACTTCATTGAGGTCACGCTATCAATTTCACAATAACCTTTCCACTATATCTTCCATTAGCAACAGTTCGTCTGATAGCGCTATAGTACCCTCCAGAGGCAGGAAACAGAATGAGTGATTGCTCAATTTCCAGTGAGGCTGCAACCACAACAAGATGAAAACGTGTCAGTTTGATCTCAGTTTTGCTATAGCATGTAGGAAAGTGGAAATTTGTATAAGCAACTTGCGGAGATCGTTCAATCTCTCTATACTGCATGACAAAAGCAACGAGAGGTAGTATTGGAATGGCTGAACTGATCCGTGAGCCAATAGGTCTGCGTGTTCTCATTCGTGCACTGCGACCAGAAGATGATATTCCCTTATGGCTGTGGCGTGCATATACGCAACTCGAAACTGATGCACTGATTGAGGCTGGAGAACGTGATGATCGTGCGGCATTGTGGGCCGCCCTCTTGCGTTGGAGCGAGGCCAAAAACGCTGCGGAACAACTGATGAGTCAGGGTTGGAGCATCACCTTTCGAGGAGTACGAGCGATTGCCCTTGAGCGTGCGATTGGTTTGCTTGCTCCACCACAAGATACCGACGGATGGCTCCTTACTACTCCGACGATCACCCTCCGTGTGGTGCCAGAAACCACGAGTTCAGCTGATGAAGCAGAAATTATGCGTCTGCTATCGTTTCTTGACCAATAGCGTTTCCCACATGTCCTGCCATATGGGTGCATACGAAAAGGACTGATAGGCTATGGGCAGAACATGCTAGTTCTCTTAAGATGCTTTCAATGTTGTTAAAGTTGCTATATACTGTTAGAAGTATTGCTATACATTTTCTGACTGGCATACTCCTTGTAACAACTACCATTATCGAAACAGATACTTCTTAATCACACATCAATCAATCACAGCATCTTGAAAGGAAGTGTGTACTATGGAGCCCATTACTTGGTTATTACTCGCAGGCGCATCGGTGGGAGCAGCAAGCATCTGGTATAGTTGGAAGCGTCGCCGTGAAAAATCATAACGAGTAGTACATCAACGGTTTGATGAAATTCAACAAGGGAGCAACAATTATGTTGTTCCCTTGTTAGATATATGGAGATAGTATTATTTCAGAGTAACGTTGCCACGTACAGTTCCCCCAAGTTGCGATATAGCCTCTATAACAACTTCACTATTCTCTGGCACTTGTACCATCCACTCTACTGTACAAAGATGATCTGTTGGAAAGTCTGGTCGAAACAAGCCCCGTTTCATATTACGACCTTCTAGTTGGCCAATCTCTTGCCATCCCTCGCCTGTGATAATCTGAGCACCTTCAGGCAATCGAAGATGCACTTCAATCGGACGTGTTAGTTTACGCTCTAACATTTTTTGGCTTCCATAGGTCGGAAGATAACCGGTATTCACTAATACAGCGTGAAGGCGATACACACCCTGACTTACTTGAGTAGCTGTATACTCCCGTAGTTCAAGACGTGGACCCATACGTGCCAAAGCTACCACGAAATCCGTATTCGGTTCCAACGTTGGGAGGAGAAAGTGCGGCGGCGGATTCCCGAATGTCATCCGTTCGTCCCAACCACCAATCTCCACCGGGCCAAGTTCAGGATGTTCAAAAGGTCGCCAATTGATAAACCCTTTACCATCCAAATGCTTATCATTCCAAGCCAATAGTTTGAGGTCATCTTCATCTGGATGGTCGCGAAACCACTCAATAAAGTTACGATCTTTGATCCCGGCCTCGCCGATCATATCCCATAACTCAACAGTGAAGGCAAAAATACCACGTAAGTCATAGGCCCAATCGTCGAATGCGCCACTCATCACCCCGCGAGGATCATAACGGAAACCATGGTAAACCGATAGGTGCGGATATCCTGTCAACTCAGTACCACGTTGGCCAATTTCCTGAAAGGTACGCAGATCGCCAAGTGGCATAGCATCATCAGGCTGGTCACTGAACGGGCGTAAAATAGCACCGCTAAAAGTATGATATGAGATGGCACCGTAGATATTCGGATGCTCAGTCATAAAATGAACAATTGCACGTATTTCTGGTTCAGAAGCCGGATAGGAACCAGCACCGGACTGTACACCCTCTGGAGACCAAATATACGGAAAATTACGATTGAAATCTAATCCCTGTCGAGGTGGCGCAATTTTCACATTATACCCATCATAGTTACGAATCCGACCCTCCTGATGCAACCGATAATAGACGCCTCCCTCTTCGTCAGGGCGACGTCGGCACATTAAGCGAGAATCTTGGTCAGAGACCTTCCAGGATCCATCAGGATCACGAACACGCATCTGGAGTATCTTCCCATCACCATCAATATCCTCAGGATATAGCCCATCACGTTCCTCTGTGTATGGGTATGGTCGCGTTCCACTACGCAAATACCGCCCAGTCGACAGATACTGCTCTGCGCCATCAGGATTCACCCGTGGCACAATGTAAAACGCTCGTTGATCCAACAATCGCGTCATCGCTGGATCAACACTATAGTTGGTGACGAGGAACTGGATCACATGGAGCGCCCCCATTGCGCCAGTCACTTCAGTCGCATGGAGGTTTCCGTCCAGCCAGCAGGCCGGTTTTTCATCAGCAGGACCGGTTGCACTATTCGTAATAGCAATACACCAGATGTCGCGTCTCTCGTGGCTTTGACCAATTGATAACAGAGATACAAGTTGTGGATATTCTTCTGTAAAACTTCGCAGGGTCTGTGTCAGTTCATCGTAAAGATAGTAACGAGTAAAATCGATTGTGGGCATACTTTCAATTCCTCATTTATACGTCTTCTGTGCCAGAAATTCCCAGTTGTCCACGGTTGGCAAGAAAATCAATCACATCGATTTTTGTCACAATACCAATGGGAACTGCGTTATCAACGGCAATAGCTACTTGATTATGGCTGAAAATCATCATAAGGTCTTCAACGGGTGTTTCAGGATCCACAGTTGCGACTTCGTGGGCATGAATATTCGCAATCGTATGGTCCATTGCACCACCAGAAATAAGATAATCGAGCAGATCACCTTCATTAATAATCCCATGTAAATTGCCGGCAGTGTCAAGGACAGGAAGTTGTGAGATACCATGCGTTTTCATATGTCGGATCGCCGCTTCCACGCTAGTATCCTCACCAGCTGTAATCATCGCCTCTGTTTGAGTAGACAGTAAATCCACTACGCGCGTTTGGTCAAAGAAGCCATTCTCACGCATCCAATTGTCATCAAAAATTTTGGATAAATAGCGTGAGCCACTATCGGGCAATAACACCACAACCATATCATCCTCATTCAATGTACCCCCATTACTCCGCAACCATTTCAACGCTCCCGCCATTGCTAAACCACATGAACCACCACAGAAAAGACCTTCCTCACGCACAAGTCGCCGGGTCATCACGAAACTCTCGCGATCACTAACCTGCACAGTATCATCAATCACATCAAAATCCAGCGTCCCTGGAAGAAAATCTTCACCTACACCCTCCACTTTATACCCATATGCAGGGGTCAATTCACGGGTCTGAAAGTAATGATGCAGCAAAGAACCAATTGGATCAACACCAACAATTTTGACCCCTGGATTCTGTTCTTTGAGATATCGTCCTACGCCAGTGATGGTCCCACCTGTTCCCATTCCGGCGATAAAGACACTAATACGGCCATCAGTTTGTCGCCATAACTCGGGGCCAGTACTAAGGTAGTGAGCTTCTGGATTGGCTGGATTCCAGTACTGTCCAGTCAAAATAGAATTAGGGGTTTCTTCGGAAAGGCGTTTGGCAACTGAGTAATAAGAACGTGGATCATCAGGTTCCACAGCGGTGGGAGTAATCACCACTCGTGCTCCAAAAGCACGTAACTGACGAATTTTCTCATCACTCATTTTATCTGGCATGACAAAAATAGTTTTATACCCTTTAATGGTAGCAGCTATTGCCAGGCCAACGCCCGTGTTTCCGCTCGTACATTCAATGATGGTACCACCAGGTTTGATTTGGCCTGCCCGTTCTGCCACTTCAATCATCGACAAACCAATGCGATCTTTGACACTTCCACCAGGATTAAGAAATTCGGGTTTTACAAGGACTTCAGGGCGAATACCACGAGCAACTTTGTGCAGTCGAACAAGGGGCGTGTCTCCAATAGCATCAAGAATAGTTTCTTTGATTTCCGATTTTCCAATTGTATCTACATGGTCTGTGGTGGTCATAGCACTTACTCCTATACTGTGACGCTCATCTTTGAGCATAGCTACCTGCTTTGCATCGATATGGTACCACGGATAGAGAGCATATGGAATGACGTACATATGTGCTCAAATCACCACACAGACAAAAAAACTCTTTGCACTTTAGGAGCTTATTTCCAGCACATCAGCGAAAAAACAAGGTTGACCGTAAAACATGCCTGTGGTAGAATATGCGCTGCATGCCATTCTGCTGCGCTTTTTCGTTGCCAAATTGGCACGACCAAGCTGAAATCGCCTTAATTGTAGTAAACCGTGCCCATTCTCGGGTGCAGTCAGGAAGGAGCCAGCATGGCGGAAGCAGATACGATTCTGCAACTCGGAATCGCGGCTGCGCGCGAAGGAAATCGCGAAGAAGCGCGCAATCTGTTTAGCTTATTGACACGCCAAGAACCAGACAATGTTCAGGCATGGCTTTGGCTCGCCGGTGTAGCTGAAGGCCCCGATGAGCGTCGTGCTGCGCTAGAGCGGGTGGTTGAACTTGATCCAACCAACGAAATGGCAATTAAAGGCCTGCGTGCAATGGGGGTTACTCCTCAAACAACCAAAGCAGATGACCCTGATGCCACACCACCAGCAGAAACCGCGGCACCAGCACCAGCGCCACCACCACCAAGACAAGATTTGAGTGAAGAAGAGATGTATGCGGCTGAACTTGATGCAGCCTTCGATGATTATGATACCGTTGCGAAAGAGGCACCACCACCACGTAACGATCCAACTCCTATACGCAGTGGAGACTACGACATGGACTCAGCTGCCACTGGAGCAGCGGGTGCAACAGCTCGTGAGCGCGTCGAGAATCGCCGTAGCAGTCGTCGTGGTCTGAGTCCCTTAGTAATAGGACTTATTGCTCTTATCCTTGTCTGTTTAATTGGCACCTTCTTCTTGACCAGAGGATCAGATGAAGATCCTGTTGCAACAGGTGACGGTACAGCCACTGTTGAGCCTAATGGTGAGAACCAGGGAGCTGGAATACCAGCCGATGCGACAGCCACTGCGGAAGCAGGCGCAGAAGGTGAAGGCACACCGCCTGAAAATGGACAGCTTGGCGCGGAAGCCACACCCGAAGGTGAAGGCACACCGCCTGAAGATGGTGGTACGCCACCCGAAGGTGAAGGCACACCGCCTGAAGGTGAAGGCACACCGCCTGAAGATGGTGGTACACCACCCGAAGGTGAAGGCACACCGCCTGAAGATGGTGGTACACCACCCGAAGGTGAAGGCACACCGCCTGAAGATGGTGGTACACCACCCGAAGGTGAAGGCACACCGCCTGCTGAAGCACCAACAGACATGGCAGGTGTCAGACCTGAATTGGTACCTGTTGCAACCATTCTTGAGTCTAACGGATGGAGTTATGCGTTTCCTGGGAATTGTTTTGGTGGATGTGGAGCACTTGTTGGTCCGCAAATCGGAGGCTTCACAGCACAGGGGAATTATCTAGTCATACTATTACAAGTAGCTAATGGGACTGGGACCCCTCAACCAATACCAGCAGACTTCTTCGTGTTAACAGATGCACAGGGACAAGCATACAATCCACTACCAGATGTATCTGCTGCCTATGTTATCCCAGGAGTCAATGCAGACCTAAGCATGCAGAGCACTGTACCAGCTAATGGTGTTCTCACCAGTATCGCACTCGTTTTTGATGTTCCATCAGGTGCTACCGACCTTTTAGTATTTGCTCGAAGTAATACCAATCAAAGTTGGTTGGCATTTAACGCCGTCCCATAATTGCTGGATACGCTATGACGCGGTAGGACAAATACGCGAAAGTCCTACCGCGTTAGTATGTTTTAGAGTTGTAACTATGGATAAGGAAGATCCATCTTCAAAGCAATTACCACTAGAGATAGTAGCAACGCTTCTTCGTGACGCAGTACAGGCACAAAAGCAAGGAAGTCATACGAAAGCGCGAAGTTTACTTCGTGTCCTGACTATCCACCATCCAGAAGAAATACGTGCTTGGCTATTGTTAGCTATGGTTGCCGCAGACCGTGATGAGCAGCGCTTCGCACTTGAGCAAGTAATAGCATATGAGCCAGACCATCCTCTTGCGAAACGCGTGCTTGCAACATTGCAGAATACTACTCCTCAAAAACCATCTACGGACGGGGTGGGTGCTCAGACCAAATCAATGTCCAAAGTAGCATCTTTTGACTCTAGCGCAACAAAACCGCCAGCAAAAGCCGACTCACTACAAACTGAGGAAGAACAACCTGTAGAGAAATCATTTGCTGATACGTCCGTGCTACCACAGGTTTCTGAAGAGGCCAACACCACATCAACAGAGAAGGAACTGTCTCAAGAGTCGTCTGTCGATATAGACACCAAGGTAGAGCCAACACGCCAACAAGACAAAACACCAACTGAAGAATCATTCTCTGAAGTAACCAGTACATTACCCGCTGAGGAACACAAAGATTCAGTTCAATCTCCAGCCAAAGAACACCAACCTGACCCAGCAAAATCAAAAACGATAGGACAATCCGCTCGGCCAACCATTGTCACACAATTTCAGGAACATCTCTCACATTTTCGCTGGCTGCTCTACACGATCCTTATCATAGCAGTAATACTTTTCTTTCTGATTATTCTCCTTCAAAACACCTCATCTGAAAATAATGATAGTGAACAAATCGATCCAACCCCTCCATTGCCAGGTGCTAGAAGAGCACAAACACCTCTCGCCTCAAATGCCCAATTAGAACCAACGGAGAATAGTGCCATCGCAATTCCCCTAATATCGACAGATGGCGCAACTCCTACTCGTCCACCAACAGCCGAACCGGAACTAAACATATCGACACTCACATTGGGGCGCCCGGTTCAACAAGATAATTGGTATTTGAGTCTGTTGCGGGAAGAAGATATCGTCGTAATACAAGAAGCTATTGCCAATAGAGAACCAGATGGACAGTTCCTTATTGTCCTCATGACTATTAACAATAGTCATGCAGATGCAATGCGTATCCCCACTAATCTTATAACGCTGCTCGATGGTAATCAAAACCGTTACGATGCCTTACCGCAAGTCTCGACAATCTACCTTGATACATATGGACGTGGGCAGTATGGCGATGTGAGCATGGAAGAACTGATGCCACCAAGTGGGAATGTAAGTGTTCCTCTTATTTTCGATATCCCCAAGACGGCGGATAACTTTCAGTTGTATATGGAAGGGGTGGAGGCTGCGTGGCCAATTGATACATCTTTTATTGCGACTGCACCAACAATATTACCAACCGTGGTACTAACATCAACGATAACACCAACTCCATAGAAGATTATCCTATCCGTCGTTCAAGACTCTGCTTCATCTTGAGTATCAATATCTGACATCTCAAAAAGCAAGTTGAGCTGACTTGTAACATAAGAACTGAGCGCTGCTTCATCACCAAGTCGTACAACCTGGAGAGTCTCTGGTCCAAGTACTCGACAGCGCCATACACCGTCCTGGCCAGCTTCACGCCAAATTTGTAGTTCAACACGGGATGCAGAAGGATTCATACGTGACCTCTTTGCAGAGAAAACATACAACAAGGTATATTTTCTATATACTGTCCATCTAGGATCCAGACGTTCACTCACCACCCAAAATCATACACACATGAACAGACGGCACATGAAAACAAATTCTCTTGCTAACTATAACGATTGTATCCCACGATTTGTCACGTGTTGATGAGGACTTGATGATAGTTTACTTAAATGCATGCTCAGAATTGCTCATCGTTCAGTGCTATAATAATCTTGTAAACAATGGAAAGGTTGGATCGTAAGCCTTGGGGAATATAACAACAAATAGTAATGGACATAAATCATCAACAGCAACGCATCATCCCTCTACTACCGACGATATGAGTGAAATGGAAGCTAAAACAGCCCGTATTATGGTATGTGTTGGCTATAATCCTGTTTCGCAACGGTTGATGCAGCGAGCCTATTACTTGTCCCAGGCACTCAATGGTGATTTAGTTGCGGTGCATATCCAAACAGATGACAGTGATGCACCTGGCTATTGGACTATGCTCGAACAAAATATGGAGTTTGCCCGGAATATAGGAGCAGAAACCTTGATCATACGTGATGCCCCGCTGGCAGAGGCCATCGCACGTGTTGCCCACACCCAGAGCATCTCCCATATTGTCATGGGCGAGTCTGCACGCAGCCGCTGGGCCGAAATACAAAATGGCTCACTTATTCGACAAATTCTCCGTGCCAGTCATGGCATCGATATCTATATAGTGGCCGACCCAACCTGATGGTCGCAGACCACTGGAGAAAACACAGTAGTGCAACCAATTGAGGCATTTTGTCATACTGCTCGCCTATCCTATCTACACGTCGGGACTACCGGCCCGACCATCGTGCTACTCCACGGTTGGGGCGCATTCAAAGAATTATGGTGGGCCACCCTCACTGCGTTGGCACCATCTGCTCAGCTGTTTGCTATCGACCTTCCAGGACATGGGCAGTCCCCAATAGACGATACACGGCGTATGGAACATATTGCACAACGGGTTGTGCAGTTTTGTACAGCACAGCAGCTTGAGCAGATTATTCTAGTAGGCCATTCGATGGGTGGCAATGCCGCAATCGAATTGACCCTGAGCCAATCATCACTCGTTCAGAGTCTCGTGCTTGTCGATGCAGCCACAAACACCGGTCAGATGCCTCTGTACCTCCGCTCATATCGCAACAATATGATCACATGGAGCATACTGCGCCTGGGAGTCCTCCTGACAAAACAGTTTCAACCTTTTGGCAAACAGATCCCACATCTTCATGGTGGCGGTATTATTCGTCCAGCCCTACGACGGATAGCACATCACGTAGATCATGACGTAACAGCACTCCACATACTGCTGCACAATCTGATGACCAACCCCATCAATACGCGATTGTCCAACATCCAGGTACCCACACTGGTGATCAGTGGTCAATTCGATACATTAGTACCACCAGCAATGTCACGTGCCACCGCAAAAGCTATTCCTGGAGCACAGTATTGCGTCATTCCTGGTTCCAGCCACAACCCAATGGATGAAAAACCTACTGATTTTGTTCGTGTTCTGGCGCAGTTCTTACACTTACCAGATGCAGCACACCAACAAGCAGAAAACCTCATGTATGTAACGCAAGGAAAGGGGAATGACCATGACTAACAAACAGAACCTAAACCAACTGCAGGCCGTACTATCACAAATACAATGGTCTGTGCGACCTGAACAGTTTGCGATGGTCGGAATTGATCACCGCGAACGATTGGTTGTATCACAATTGATTGGGCATATTAGAGACTCGTTTTTCCACATGGTCATCGAGCCACAGGAAATCACCCTTATTCTGACAGAGTCTGACTGGCGCGTGTTGCGCCCGGCTTTTACCCGAGCACGCACACAATACAACTATCGACTCATTACGTTTGATGACGATCTACCAGCCGATCTGGTGGGATTTCTGGCCACCATCACCACCGCACTCGCCCAGACCAATGTATCTGTTTTGGCGATTTGCAGTTACGCTCGAGATTACTTGCTGGTCCAAGAACAGGATCTCGATACAGCGCTACAATCGATTGAACAAACTGTGCAGCAATATCGTAGCTCCCCTACAAACACACCACCGACCCCATAAAGGCATCCGAACTGCAATAATAGCGCTCCCTACCCCTTTTCATCTCAGTACCTTCTTTGGTGATTGGATACAGTTTGATGTGCTCACCCATCCCAAAATGGCACTCATACATATCTTCCCTTGCACAAATAAATCTCTGGCATACGATGCAACCTTTACGATACAACTTCGTATATACAATTTGAATACGTGTAAGGGCAAATCATTCAAAGTAGGTAAACCATGGTGATCTAATACGATGAATACTGACTACCACATACTATGCGCTTTCACGTAGAGAAAATCGGTATCCATCAAACACAGACACTGGTATCTGAAAGGGAAACCACATGAAACACTTACCGTCATACCTGTTTGGTCTCCTGGTCCTTATTGGAGATATTTTCTACATACGCTGGGCCTTGAACGCTTATGGACAGATAGATATGCCTGCATTTTTTGCGTTGAGCATTCTCGTAGGTCTCTTTTCGTTGATCACTTTTATGGTTATTGGTCGTCATTTTGCTGCCATGCGTAAGGGCAATATATCAATTCAATTTCCAGACAAAGCATACGACCAAGGAGATATCTTAACCGGTACAGTGTATCTACAAACACATGTAGAACTAGAAGCGCGCTCTTTCCGAGTTGCCCTTTGTGCTCGAAAAACAACCAGAAGCGGCGATGATACCTACACAAACACTGTATGGGAAAGGGAGATCGATCTGCTGTCTGCTGACAAGATTTTTATTGGTACTAGAGAATTCAACTTCTCCTTTGAGATACCACGCCAAGCTGACAAGTCACCAAACACTTTAGCATTTGACCTATCCCCTTTGATAGCAGGTCTCAAAGCATCAGATACCGCGGGTAGAAGAATGACATCATTAGCAGGTACAACATGGTACCTTACAGCAACACTTGATGTTCCTGGAGCGGATCTTTTTGAACAGCGTGTTGTCCGTGTGAATGATGGTAGTTTCTTCTCCTAAACATATATTGGTGTACACGAAGTAATAAGAAAATATGCCTGAAAGAAGACCTTACACATGATCATACATCGACCCGATAGTTCAACGCCAAATCGTCTCCAACCTTACCACGGATGCCCCAGTTTACTGGTGGGGTCTCAACAAGAGTAATCTCGATGTCCTGCGGGTTGGTGCCAGTAGCTTGCGCCACGTTTTGGAAAAGAAGCTGAATGAGCTGCCGTTTGGCGGTATCAGACCGACCTGAGAAGATGCTTATCTCAATGATTGTGTAGTGCTCGCTACGGTCTGACGGAAAGATAAAATCTTCTCGGTCCAACAACACAAATCGGTGAAAGCGTTTCTCTTCTGGAAGACCAAACGCCTCCATCACCGCCGCGTGAATTGCATTAGAGAGCATCTTGCGTTTGGTCGCGAGACATTCCCTCAAACCATAGATTTTGATCTGTGCCATAAGATGCTCCTGTCTGTATAAATATACTATATCAACAGAAAACGCACAGCCCAGTACTGTGCGTTTTGCAAAGTATGTTGTATGTTGAGATCAAGAAGACGTTTCTTTGACAGCATGCCCCCCAAACTGGTTTCGCATAGCCGCGAGGAGTTTATCACCAAAGGGCTCTGCCTCCCGTGAACGAAACCGTTGTTGCAGGGCGGCCGTAATCACCGGAATCGAGCAGTTGAGGTCAATCGCTTCAGCGACCGTCCAGCGGCCCTCGCCTGAGTCCGGGACATACGCCGCAATTCCCTCCATCGTCGGGTTCTCGGCCAACGCATTCGTGGTGAGATCAAGGAGCCACGAACGAACTACACTCCCATGGCGCCAGATTTCCGCGATCTGATGCAGATCAAGATTGAGATCTGTTTTATGATCCATCAACTCAAAGCCCTCAGCATAGGACTGCATCAACCCGTACTCAATTCCATTGTGAATCATCTTTGCAAAATGACCGGCACCACTTGGCCCAACATAGCCCCATCCCTGATCTGCTGCCGGTGCGAGCGTTTCAAAAATCGGGTTGAGTCGGGCCACAGCCTCTTTATCGCCCCCAACCATCATGCTGTAGCCCTCGGTCAATCCCCACACACCACCACTCGTCCCAACATCAACAAAAGCAAGTTGGTGCTCCTTAAGCATCGCAGCACGACGTTGTGAGTCCTTGTAATTGCTATTGCCGCCATCAAGAATGGTATCGTTCGGTGACAAAAGACCAGTAAGTTGTTCTATCGTCTGTTCGGTGGGGTCACCTGCCGGCACCATAATCCATACTGCACGTGGCTCACCGAGTTGCTCCACAAGATGCTCTACTGACGTAGCCGCCACAGCGCCGATCTCTGCAACAGACTTTACAGCATCGGGATTTCGGTCATACACAACAACCCGGTGTCCACCTTTGACGAGGCGCATGGTCATGTTGGCACCCATTTTGCCAAGGCCGATCATTCCTAATTGCATCATCCATGCCTTTCTGCATTGTGTGCTTGTATCCGATTCTGTATTACGGTTGTCAGCGTGCTTGGATCTTCGACAACCCAACATTGGTCAAGCAGATCGGTCTTGTGGAACTGCGGTCGTGTGAGCGGCGTTGTGACGGCAATAACATTCATACCTGCTGCGAGGGCGGCCTGCACACCCGTTGGTGAATCTTCGATCACAAGGCAATCGGCTGGCTCCACATCCAATTCATGGGCAACCAACAAATAGATCTCGGGATCAGGTTTGCCATGATCCACATCATCGCGGGTTGCGACAAAATCAAAGGCGTCCTGTATACCCAGAATGGTCAACACCCGCTGCACCTGTGCACAGTA
>JBCDFA010000178.1:0-15269 GCA_039178835.1 Chloroflexota bacterium | reverse complement strand
TCTCGACCATGCAGAACTATTTCGAGTCGTATCAAAGATTTCAGGTGATTTCTTGATAAACTACGACAATGCTGATCAGCTTCATGATTTTGCACGACAATATCATTTTGATACACACCTTGTAGCAATGAAAAATACACATCATGCAAAGATGACTGAGTTGCTGATTGGAAAAACTCTGGACTGGGTTCGTTGATTACCACTACTTCAAATCTCGTACAATCGTCTCCGACCAAATATCCACTGCTTCTCACACCTCACATGGTATAGTGTCTTCAAACGCAACAACAAGGGTGGTAGACCATGAGATTCATAAAAGCAGAGACGATTACACCACGTGCTATCGATGAGTGTAAAGCGTTAGTCGCACTCGGTGATCAACATGAAGATATTGCGATTCGTGTTGTTTGGGAGGGGTTTGATAATTTAGCATCTGGTCATTTCCACGTTTTTCTGGCATACGAGCAAGATACGCTCATTGGATTTTTAGCCATGGATACCTATAGTACACTTCAAGCCGAGGTCAGTGGTGTGGTGCATCCTGATCACCGTCGGCGGGGTGTATTTCGTGGTCTTCTGGCAGGTGCTGAGGATGCGTGTGTGCGCCGTGGGATTCCGCATATGCTGTTGATCTGCGATTTCAAATCGCAGTCGGGGAAAGCCTTTGTCGAGTCAGCTGATGCGAAATACCACACCTCTGAGTATCGCATGGATCTCACAACGCTTAACGCTCCCGCACACGATAATCCGCAACTACTCGTCCGCGAGGCACACAGCGCAGATGTTGACACGTTGGTGTCGATTCTTGTGCTGGGTTTTGGGAACTACACAGAGGACGATGTGCGAGAGGTTATCGCGCAGGACATCCAGACAGGAGCGCGGAAGTTCTATGTAGCCTTCCTCGATGATACGATGATTGGCACACTGAATGTCACCGACATGCAGGACAGCCTGGGTATCTATGGTTTCGTCGTATTGCCGGACTACCGTGGGAAGGGCCATGGCCGACAGATTCTGGCCCGTACCATTGATCTAACTCGTCAGACACGCCAGGAACCTATCTTCCTGGAGGTAGAGACTCAGAATGCCAATGCGCTCGGCTTATATGAGTCGCTTGGTTTTGAACAGACTGGACGCTATGATTATTATGGCAAATCGGTACGTTCGGCTGACTGAGCCACTTCGGAAGATGGGCACGCAATGTCATTTGCTCGATTGCGTTGATAGATAAAAATATCGCCCCTTGGTTGTGTGTTGGGAGGATAGGCCACGGTCATAAACTCTTCGAAGTCGGTACGGAAATCATCAGATGGGAATACCTCCCGTTCCATATACCCCATAAACACATATTCGACATCGTAATGCTGAATAAGGCATTGTGCTTCAGCAATGTTCGTTGACTGATACATCCGATTGATATCGCTCACTCGTTGGTCGATTTCGCTCAGCGCAGACGGATTGCCCTGTCGCCAGAGGTTCTGGTGTGGATACCAGCCCATCACTGTGGGGAGGCCGGTGGAGGTTGCGACGCGGGCCATGCGCGAAAAGCTTGGTCCGGTGGCCTCCAAAACTACTGAACCTGGTTCGGCGTGCTCCTGTAACCATTTGACGGCGCTATGTTCATGTGGATAGGTGGCGACAAAATAGAAATCCACACCATCGAGCATGCGGAGTCCCCAGCCCTCCAGTCGGTTCGTGAAATTAGCGACGGCGAGTGCAGGCATCCACGATCCAATGAAGAGAATCGCTACCAGTGGCGTTACAATGGCCAACTTGCTCCAGCGGGTATTGATGAAGCGGTTGGTGTGCCACAGTCTGCCAAGTTCGGCAAAGATAGCAACACTGGCCAGTATCCATGAGGAAAATCCTAACTTAAAGAAGGTGTTTTCAATGTCGTGAATAATAATGAAGAAGGCCAGTGTGTCCAGTGTTTGTGCGACAAAGAGTAACATGAGCGAGAAGGGCAGCTCGCGCTGCTGCAGGTAGTGGTTCACCCCGACGAGAACGACCAGCGCCCACACCAGGACCAACAGCGCCGCAGCTATGCTAATCCAGTTCAGATTTGCTGCAAGTAGTGTCACAAGTGTAATGCTGACCCAGCTTCCCCATAGCCACCGTTGCTTGAACGATGGGAGTTGAAGCGCAAGTAGCAGCAGTATACCGATCAGCTTTATGCCGAACTGTTGGATGAAGATGTTGGGTGGCATGTGGTGTGATGGTGCAAGGCTAATCGCGATCAGGTTTGGTGGGGCCTGGTAGCTTCGGGTGAAGATGGCCACGAACAGTGCCATTGCCCCAAGTGTTGCCAGACCAGTCAGGATGGTAGAACGGAATGCCCTGCGTTGCAGCAGATCGTAGCTGTACACCAGTGCAAAGAGCAACAGACAGGGGTACGCAATCCACGGGCTGGTAAGTGCGGTACCGGCCAGAAGTACTGGCGCGAGAACCCAGAACACACGATGCTGCTTCACCTGTTGCCAGTGCTGGAGGCCCCACACGCAACACAGCACCAGAAACGGCAGAGCAATGTCTGACGAGTGCAGTTCGTTGACCACAAACGAACGCCATGGCAACCCCGAGAGACTGCCATGGGCATAGTATGGTGCCACAGCCCAATGCGTTTCTCCGGCAACCAGCCACGAAGCAAGGATTCCCGGTTCTTCGAGCAGTCGAAATAGTGGTACGATGTTGCCCGTTGACAGTGCCATGAACGCGGCACCAACACCACACCAGCCTGCTATCACATAGAGTCGGCGTGATTGCTGCTCAGAGGCTGTTGCAGAGCGAAGCAGCACCATATCAACGACGACGGCAAAGAGGGTTGCTGCAGTCAGAGCAAAGAGTGTCGCCGACATGAGCGAAAACGCGACACCAACCGGCACAAAGGTGATTTTGGCGAGCAGCGAGATGACAAAATGGCCCAGATAGTAATAGTTGATGGTGTAGCCTGCCATCCACGGATCATACGGCGGGAACCACTGGCTGTGCTGAATGGCCTGGACAAAGGCGACATTCATCGGTTTTTCGGCGATGTAGAGGTTGGGGTTGAGGGTGACCACCGAGATATGCCAGAGAAAGGCCGCCAGAAAAATGACTTCACCGACGACCAACACGGTCAGGTCTGCGCGACGCAGCCGACGTAATTCTTCCAGGCACTGGCGACCAAAAGCAAACCAACTCACCGTTGCGATGATACCAATCACCCCAACGATAAGTACCAGTGTGTAGGGAATCAGCTGGAGGGCTGGGAAGACCCAGACATTCATCGTAACCAGCAGAAGTGCAAGTGGCCTGGCATAGAGTATTCCCTTGGTTGGAAGGGTACGAAAGAGTGCCCACGTCAGGGGTAAGACGACCAGGCCAAGGACTTCGAGGACCAGAATCCATTGCAAAATCTGCTGCATAAGGTATTACTTGCGTAGCGGCATTAGCGGCTTGCAGCCTCCTGAACAGCCCAATAAATGGCCTTTGGTGTTCCATCTGGTGCGACAAAATTCCAGTTATCGTGGTAGGTGTAGGTCGGTTCGGGGAGCGCAAATTGCCATAGACAGACCGCCTCCATCCAATCCCATTCCTGCGCCATTTCATAGGCGCTGACCGTCCAGCGGAGCCGTTGTGATGGGCGGACGGCGGCGTGCCAGCGTGCATTGTCGTTCCAGCCACCTTCGGTGATAATGAGCGGTTTTTCCTCATCACCAAAGTCGATCATAATGTCGCGCTGCACTTCGGTACGCCGAAAGTTCACGACATCAGGGTCGGGCGGATCGTCGTGTGGGAGGATGTAGCCATACGGATGCACGGCCCACATATCGAAGTAGTCAGCCGCCCCCGACTCGTACATCGCCGTCATATACTCGAGATCGTTCAGGCGGACTTCGGCATTGTCACCCAGATCGGGTCCAGGGGAAAGCGCTCCTGCGATGATGATGGCATCAGGGACGGCGGCTTTGACCAGTGGATACACGACTTTGAGTAGCTCCGTATATGCGACCGGATCGGGTGAGCGTTGTCCCCACTCAATCGTTAGGTTGGGCTCATTCCAGATGATGACGTGCCGCACACCATATGGTCGATAGCGCTCCAGGAAGGCTACCACGTAATTGGCGTAGTCGACATAATATTCGGGCTCAAGATAACTCCCACTGGTGTTCGAGGGACGTGCCCACGGCGGCACCTGATCGATACGCGCCACAATGGTGAGCCCCTGGCGTTGGGCATGCTGAATAACCATGTCACTGCCATTCCAATCAAACCCGTAGCGTGACCGTGGCTGGGTATAGGTCCAGGGAAATAAATCGACGATCCAGCTCGCCCCCATTTCACGCACCTGTTCCAATGATTGCTGGATATATGCCTCATCGGCAATCCCGGTCAGTCTGGTGTGTATACCGATTTTGGGATTGTTGGTCTCAACGGTTTGTTGGGGCGGCAGATCAAGACTTGAAGGCAGCCGAAGCGACCAGAATTGTGCCGCGAGAATTGCCGCGAGGCCAAGAAATAACATGCTTCGAACGATTCGCATAGAGTAAAAAGCAGCCCTCTTGTGTGTTTACGAATGATGAGTAGTGTACCATAGATTGCGAGGCTATCTTTGAGCGATTACAGAACATTTGAATTGGCGACTATGTTGACAGAGTGCAACTTTGATGGTGTAGGAAACCTACCGTTGACACTACCAATCGATGGCAGTATACTTCTGACTATAAAGGGTTAAAACTATAAATCAGTTTCTCGAACCATTTATCCTTAAGGGTTATGAGTCGCTTTCGGTTGGGTACTGTCGCACGTAATGACCTTGCCTTATACCTTTCGTAGCAAGTCTCACAGGACTCAGCCCATAACGCAGCCATACATATGACGTCATCACCACCCCCCACCACCGAACCAACGCAAACGACCTCGGGCCGTAGACTCTTACCAAAAGGCATTTGGGCACTTGGTTTCGTTTCGCTATTCATGGACCTTTCGTCTGAACTGATCCATAGTCTGTTGCCGATTTTCCTCGTCACCACGCTCGGCACGTCCATAGTAGTGATTGGAATCATCGAAGGGGTCGCAGAAGGCACAGCGGCCATTACCAAGGTGTTCTCGGGCGCAATCAGCGACTACTTCAGAAAACGTAAGGTGCTTGCTGTCATAGGCTATGGGCTGGGGGCGCTCACAAAGCCCATTTTTCCTCTCGCGACCACGATAGAGTGGGTGTTTAGCGCACGCTTTATTGATCGCCTTGGGAAAGGTATTCGTGGCGCACCGCGTGATGCCATCGTCGGTGATCTCACACCACCAGCATTGCGTGGGGCAGCCTATGGTCTGCGTCAATCCCTTGATGCCGTCGGGGCCTTTCTTGGTCCTCTGCTTGCCGTGGTGTGTATGCTATGGTTCGCGAATGACATTACTGCCGTATTGTGGGTGGCCGTGGTACCGGCAGCACTGGCGGTGCTGCTGCTCGTTGTGGCGGTTCCCGAACCAAAGTCTATGGTTGGTTCTCAAACCCCTAAGAAGCGCTTGCGATTAACGGATGCCAAGCGGCTATCCCGGAGCTATTGGCTGGTCGTGGCACTTGGTGCCATCTTTACCCTTGCACGCTTTAGTGAAGCGTTTCTGATCTTGCGGGCTCAAGATGTCGGTCTTGCCATTGCCTATGTGCCTGTGATCCTGATCGTCATGAATATAGCCTACTCCCTTGGTGCGTATCCCATAGGCGCTTTGGCGGATCGTGTTTCGGTGCGGACGGTGCTAGTCTACGGCCTGGGGATACTGATCGTAGCAAATGGCATTTTGGCGTTAGCGTCCTCACCCTTGGTCGCTTTTCTAGGGGCAGCATGTTGGGGGCTGCACATGGCGTGTACTCAGGGAGTGCTCGCAAAGCTGGTGGCCGATACAGCCCCGGCTGAACTACGTGGAACGGCCTTTGGCTTGTTCAATCTCGTGAGTGGTGTGATGCTCCTGCTGGCGAGCGTCATTGCTGGAGCATTGTGGGACATATATGGTGCTGCGGCCACCTTTCTCGCTGGCGCAATTTTTGCGGCACTTACGGCAATCGGGTTGCTTCTGTATCGTCCAAAAGCATGAATGCTAATGATACGAAGTATCTCAATGAACGGAGATGATCGCCAGCCTCGCTTTTTTCGCACAGGCGGATACGAATCTACACCACTTACATATAAAACTCTCAGGTAACGTGCTGCTAAAAATGTTACGGTAGAGCGTTTGTAGAAGAGGACTGTTTGTTTTCGTTATAGTAATGGATAAGGAGTTGTGTATTAGAGATAATCAGTCTAGATTATGCTTAGTACCAGTTGCTAGGAGATTGAACAACCACAGAGGTCGTAGTAGAAACCTTTGAGGTTGCCGAACACAGCAATCCACTCCACAATCTAACCACTCTCTTTGCTTTCTTCCAATAATCTGAACGATGGGGTCCAGGCACGATGTGTACGCAGCAATGGCGTAGGGAAGCGTGTGTGTTTGAGCATGCACGTGATGTGGGCGTGTCGTATACGGTTGTCGTTTTTTGGTCATTTTAGTTATCCATGTGGAGTTATAGAACTGATCATGACAAAGCATATTCAACAGGGTTTTATCGATAGTGTTGAGCAGGCAGTGGATGATGGTCTTGCACGTGGACTTATTCACCAGTTTACCGATGATGCGGTTTTGAACGGGCGCTCTATCATGCTGCAGTCACGCGAACGTCTGAATTTTGGCTCATGCAGTTATCTGGGGTTGGAACGACATCCGGCCTTGATTGAGGGTGTTATAGAGGCTGTTCAAAGATTTGGTACTCAATTCTCATCGTCGCGATCATATGTTTCTCTGGGGCTGTATCAAGAACTTGAGGCATTGCTCCAGGCTATGTTTGGCCAACCGGCCCTTGTCTCTGCCAGCACGACCCTTGGGCATATGTCGGCGCTCCCTGTGCTGATTTCTCAGGGCGATGTTATTATTCTCGATCATCAAGTGCATGCGAGTGTGCAATCATCCGCTCAACTATTGCGTGCACAGGGCATCCCGATCCATATTATTCGGCATAATAATATGGCTGCACTGGAAGAACGAATTCAGCAACTTAAACACAATCATCGGCATATCTGGTATTTGGCTGATGGTGTGTATTCTATGTATGGTGATATGGTTCCCCTGACCGAGTTGATCGCGCTTCTTGATAGGTATGATCAGTTTCATCTCTACATCGATGATGCTCACGGGATGAGTTGGGCTGGCTCACAGGGTGTGGGGTATGTTCGCAGCCGCATTGCACATCACCCCAAAATGGTGTTGGCTGTGTCACTCAATAAAGCATTTGCTGCCGCTGGCGGTGCACTGATTTTCCCAAATGAGGAGATGGCTCACAAAGTGCGGAAATGTGGTGGTACCTTTATCTTCTCTGGCCCTATTCAACCGCCAATGTTGGGGGCTGCTATTGCCTCGGCTCAGTTGCATGTATCTGGGGCAATTGAGCAATATCAACAAGAACTGCGCGATCTCGTTACCCATACCAACCGACGTATTACCGAGTGGGGATTACCACAGTTTCAAGTCACCGATGCCCCTCTGTTCTTTATGCCGATTGGGAAACCTAATACGACCTGGAATGTTGTTCAGCGTGTATTTGAAGATGGCTTCTACACCAATACAGCCTCTTTCCCGGCAACACCGATGCAGAAAGGTGGGATGCGTTTTACGGTGAATCGCAATCTCTCCAAAGATGATATCGATCAGTTGCTGGAATGTGTGGCCTATCACTACCCTATTGCCCTGGCTGAAGAAGGAAGCAGCTGTCGTGAGGTGGCGCGTGTGTTCAAAATACCAGAATTTGAGGTGAAGCTGCCAGTGCCTGCTATGGTCTGATCTCTAAAAAACATTGTTTGATCAAGAGGGCTAGACACTATCTGGCCCTCTTTGTGCATTCTCGAAAACTACAACAACCCGGCCAATCGCTCCATTCCCTCGTTGATTTGTTCAGGAGTAACCGCACAGAACGGCAGCCGCACAAAGCGCTCGCCATCGATGCTCTCGCCATCGTCGGAGTCGGCGAAGAACGACTGTCCGGCAGTCAGCAAGAGGTTGCGCTCTTTTGCTCGTGCCACCAGATCCTTGGTGTTTGCCGAACCAGGGAGCATCACGCTGAGGAAGAAGCCACCATCCGCAGTAAATATCTGAGCACCCTTCAAATGAGTCTGGGCCGCTTTGGTCATGGTCTCCCAGCGAGGGCGGTACAGTGTTTTGAGATCTTCGATGTTTGAGTCAAGCCAGCCACGTTTGATAAATTCGGCGACAGCAGCCTGCGTTGGTAGTACAGGCGAGAGGTAGGTATCCTCGCCGATCTTGGTAACGGTCTTCACGAGAGCGGCTGGCGCAACCATATAGCCGACACGCATACCGGGACTCAGGAGCTTGCTAAACGAACTCATAGTGATCGTCCGCTGGGCATCGATCTCGCGCAACATCGGCAAATTCTCGCCCTGATAGCGCAACTTGCGGTAGGGAATGTCTTCGATGACCCAGAAGTTGTAGCGATTCGCCAGATCGATCACGGCACGTCGTTTCTCGAGCGAGAGTGTCGCTCCAGCCGGATTTTGAAAGTCGGGAACGAGATAGATAAACGCCGGTGCCTGTTTTTTGACTGCTGCTTCGAGACGCTCGACCGAGATACCATCCGCTTCGAGCGGAATACCAATAACCTGAGCACCCCGCCGACGGAAGGTCATAATGGCACGGTCGTAGCTGGGCTGCTCCGTAAGGACCGTGTCCCCCGGCTTGATCAGGTGGGCCGCCACCAGGTCTTGCAAGGACAACGAACCGTTGCTGACCATAACCTCCTGCATATCGACGTTGTACTCCGCTGCGAGTTCCTGTCGCAGTGCAGGGTATCCGGCTTGTTGGCCATATTGCAGGACTACCGAGGTATCGCCACGGATGACTTCATCAAAGCAGGTCGCAATCCGTTCGGTTGGAAAGGCTTCAGCTGGTGGAACGCCTCGGGTAAAGGCGATGGTTTCACTCATGGGATCATACTCCTGTGTTCAATATGATTGGTTTTGTCGCGATATCGTCTTTGATAATTGTAAAAAAGCATGTGATCTACGAAACAATCCCCGTCGCTACGAGTAATTCGGCATTCAATAAGGCCCCTCCAGCGGCTCCTCGAATGGTATTGTGTGACAGGGCGACCATGCGAATATCAAGGAGTGGGCAGGCACGGACTCGCCCAACACTGGCGCTCATCCCGTTGCCTGCATCACGGTCGCGCCGAGGCTGGGGGCGGTCACCCTCGTGGCGCACCACAATAGGCTGTTGGGGGGCGCTGGGCAAGCCACGGACAGGCTCAGGGGCCTGGAAGCCCTCCAGTGTTGCGACGACCTGCTCAACCGTGGGTTGTTGCTCAAAACCAATTGAGAGTAACGCTGTGTGTCCATCGATGACGGGCACGCGGGTAACCTGAGCACTAATGGTTATACTGGCATCCTGTATTTCTTTCTTATCAACAACAGCACCAAGCAACTTACAGGTCTCCTGCTCGATTTTGTCCTCCTCACCACCATTGGCGATATTCGGGATGATGTTGTCGGTGATGTCGAGTGAAGCCACACCGGGATAGCCGGCCCCAGAGACGGCCTGGAGGGTTGCCACATGGATTTTTTCGATGCCAAAAGCGTCATGGAGGGGTTTGAGCGCCATGGTAATCCCGATTGAGGCACAGTTGGGGTTGGTGATCAGGCAGCCGCCCCAGTCACGTTGTTTTCGCTGATGATCGAGCAAGGCCAGGTGCTCCGGGTTCACCTCGGGAATGAGGAGTGGCACATCCGATGCCATGCGATACGCTGAAGCATTTGAGCATACCGCCACACGATTGGCCCAGAGTGGCTCAAACTCACGTGCAGCGTCGGTGGGCAGTGCAGAGAGCGCGATAGCAACGTCCAGTGGCGTGTCGCTCGGCTGGACAATCATTTGTGCAACATGGGGTGGCGGCGCATCATCGAGTACCCAGCGCACAAGTTCACCATAGGGTCGACCAATCGTGCGCTCTGAGCCAGTGAGGGCAGCGATCTCAAACCAGGGGTGGTTTTCCAGCAACTGGATCATGCGTTGGCCAACAGCACCAGTAGCGCCGAGAATGGCAACGGGAATGCGTCTGGCCGGAATGTCTGCGTGTTTCATGTGGTTTCCTGTTGATCTGTTCTGCGTTATTTTCCAATGATGTTGTGGGTCATCTCGCCCCGTATCTGACCTGTCGAAACGTCCATAATGTTAAGAATCCCCAGGCCTGCGCTATCGCCTGCGTCCATCAATCCTGCTAGCAGGTGTTCTGTGTCGATACACGGTTGATTGTGCTTATGTGCTTCTTTTTGTGCGTGCATCAGTACCTGTTTGATCCGCGATGACAGTCCGAGACGTGACGATATTGGTTGTTTGTTTGCACCAAACATAAACTCGACGGCATGGCGTGCAGGATCAAGCCTGACACCAACACGATTGAGTACCTGAGCAGCAATACCGTCATGGATGTGCAGAAGCCCCAACAAAAGATGTTCCGTTCCAACATACACATGGTTGAGGGCAAGCGCTTCATCAGTGGCGAATTGTAGTGCTTGCTTGGCATCGTGTGTTAAACACTCACCCTGATCTTCGTATATCACGTCTGTCACTCCCTTTTTCAACTCCGTTTGAAAGTTACTACACTATTCCACTAATCGATAGGCCATCAACAGCTCGTCATAATAGGCGCCTTCGTAGTAAATTGTGGCCGGATCAACACCATAAACACGAAACCCGCAACGTACATAACAGCGAATAGCAGAGGCGTTGGTCGTGCCAACACCAAGTTTGATAGCTATCATATTTTGGCTTCGGGCCCAGTCGAGACAGGCCGCAATGAGCGCATCAACAAGCCCTAGTCCACGCCAGTTTGGCTGGGTGTACACCCCCCAGATGCCAGCGTTGTGCTGCATTTTGGATGAGGTTTGTCGACGAATACCTGTCATCGCCACCAGTTGTTCTTGTACCGTTGCAATATAAATCATACCACGTATACAGTCGGTGTTGTCTCGGATTCTTTCTTGCCATGCCTCCCTAGAGATTTGACTGTCCATATGGTAATCTGCACCGAAGGAAGTTGGACTAAGGCGTAGTCCTTCCAGCCGCAAATCACGCAGGGCAGTCGCATCGTTTTCGGTGGCTGCACGAATCGTAATCACTCCCCTGTCCGTTTGTAAGTTCTGCATCGTTTGTATCCTATAGTCGTAATTGTTCTGGCAATGGTTCACGTGCAGCGTACCAATCAGTTGGGATGTTCTCAACGCCTGTGTAAGATGCCACAATTCCACCGACCATCGCACAGGTGGTATCTACGTCGCCCAGGCCAGTGGCGGTCAGCCAGAGTGCGTCGGCAAAGTTGGTCAGACTTTCACCAGCGCACCACAGCACGAAGGGGACGGTATCCTGAGCCGTAATATTGATGCCATTGCCAAGTACCCCAACCGCCGTCTGTACAGGTGCATCAGAGGACAGATTGCGGGCACGGCGAATAATACTGGCCGTCTCACCATCTGGGATGTGTGGCAGGATAAGATCGATAAATTCGGCTCGGTTGGGGAGACTGTCGGCGTCGCGTAGTCGCCAAGCCCACGCGGCTGCCAGCGCAACCGCAATCGCACCGGCAATGCCTTCAGGGTGTGCGTGGGTTATCTCGGCAGAGCGGTGTGCATTCTCGACCACTGTGTCAAGATCGTTGGCGAAGAAGGCCCCCAGTGGTGCGATTCGCATTGCTGCTCCATTCCCAAAGGAACCCTGACCGCTAAACAGATCGCGGGTTGCAGTGTTCCATGGCATGCCAGATCGAATCTGAGGTAAGAGCCGATGCATCCCTGCACCATAGCCGCGTCCAGGGTCTTGTTGGTAGCGCTCGGCAAATTGGTGTGCCAGATCCTCCTGGTCGATAGTGCCACAGTGTTGGAGCGTTGCAACGAGTGCTATGGCCATTTGTGTGTCGTCAGTGTAGTGCCATGGCGCAGGTGGTGTTTTACGTTCGGTTAACCGCTCTGCAACATTCGCAAAGGTAAAGAACTGCTCACCAAAAGCATCCCCTACCGATAGTCCTTCCAGTGCGATGTGTGCGCGATGTAGTCTCTCACTCTGTTGGTCTGACATGGCCTATTCCCCTGCATGCTGTTGTAGCTTAACTATATTATATATACTTTTGCGATTCGTCTTGAATGTGCTGTTTTCCACCAGCAGACGTTTCCTGTTGTCTTATGCGACTGTCAGCGTATGGATGGCTTGTATCGCCCTGTCGCCATCACTCCCGCTGACCGCAACACTGATGGCACATTCGGACGAGCCCTGGGCAATGGCAATGACATTGATGCCCTGTTCCGCTAGGACGCCGAAAATCTGGCTGGCCACACCAGGTTTTTCACGCATACCAGAACCCACTGCGGTGACGATGACGATGCCATCGCGGACGCTAATGCGGTCGATATCGCGGCGCACCAGTTCGTTGGCGAGACCATCTTCAAGTGCCTTGACGACACCACCAGAGGAGGCCATGGGAATAATAAAGCAGATACTCTGCTCTGAGGACGCCTGTGAGATCATCAGCACATTTGCACCGATGCTCGCAACCGCGCCAAAGGTTCGTGCCGCAACACCGGGGACGCCAATCATACCACGCCCCTCAACCGTGATCAGGCTCATGCCCCGAATGGCAGTTACGGCTTTCACGACTCGGGTGTTATCCGCAATGTGTCGTACCACCCGTGTGCCAATATGCGAGGGATTAAATGTGTTACGAATACGCAGTGAAATATTGCGCTCTACTACTGGCCGCACAGTGCGCGGATGTACGACTTTTGCACCGAAGTATGCTAGTTCACCCATCTCTGCGTAGGAAAGCTCTGGAATGACATGAGCTTCAGGGACAAGCCGTGGGTCGCTGGTCATTACCCCATCGACATCGGTATAGATGGCAACTTCATTAGCATCAAGTCCTGAACCGATGATTGCCCCGCTGTAATCTGATCCACCTCGTCCGAGCGTGGTTGTCACACCGCTTTCGGTAGCGCCCATGAATCCGGTGACTACCGGTGTGATGCCCTGTTCGAGTAGCGGACGTAGACGTGCCTGGATGAGTGCGCGGGATGGTTGTTGTAATGGAATAGCGCTTCCAAAATGGTCATTGGTGACAATACATTCGTTTGCATCTACAGCTTCAGATAGCATGTTCCGCGCATGTATGGCTGCTGCAACGATTCGTGCGCTCATCCGCTCACCCAGACTGGCAATAGCATCAAGCGCACGGGCCGAGACTTCTCCCAGAATATTCACACTCCCACATAACATCTCGAATTCATCAACGAGTTGCTCGATTTCGTTGCGAACACGTGCAGCGTCTTCAGTTTCTCCTGCGAGTTCTGCAAGCACGGTAGCGTGTTGTGTGCGAAGCGTTAACGCGATGTTACGATAAGTTTCGGCATCTCCCGATGCTGCGGTCTGTGCACTCTGGATGAGCATATCGGTCACACCACGCATGGCCGACACCACAATAACGGTATGGTCCCAGTGTGTTCGTTGCTGCTGATTGATGTTGGCTACAGCAGCAATAGCCTCTACCGACCCGACCGACGTTCCGCCGAATTTCATGACGAGTAGTGACATGGTTTTAACATTCCTTTAGCTCAATCATTGAGGCTATCGTCAACGTCGACGGGCAAGTATTCAGTCATTCCAATACGTTTGATATGTCTTGTTCACAAGATATGAATCTGTAGCAAAATGTCCTTTATCTTACCATCCTAGCCATTCGACAATAGCGCTCATCTCGGCTGGAACAGGTTGTGGGGTGGTAAATTGTTCAACGGCCAGCCCTGGATCTTTGAGGCCATGACCGGTTACCACTGCGACATAGCATCCATCAGGGTCCGTTTGTTTGTGTGCAATGAGTTTACGTAGTCCGGCTACACCCGCTGCCGATGCTGGTTCGCAGAAGACACCTTCCAGTGATGCCATTTCTCGCCAGGTAGCGATAATTTCCGCGTCGCTTACATAGTCGATCAGGCCGTTGGATTCGTCGCGGGCACTCAATGCGTAGCACCAACTTGCGGGGTTGCCAATGCGAATGGCGGTGGCGACTGTCTCAGGATGCTCGACGGCAGCACCATGGACGATAGGGGCTGAACCCTCAGCCTGAAAGCCCAACAACCGTGGTCGATGACTGATCTTTCCAGCTTCGTGGTAGCGACAGAACCCTTGCCAATAGGCGGTAATATTGCCAGCATTGCCGACCGGAAGACAGAGCGCATCTGGCGGCCTACCAAGGACATCACAGATCTCATATGCAGCAGTGGTTTGCCCCTCAATACGGTAGGGATTGACCGAATTTACCAGCGTTACCGGAAAACGATCTGATAGTTCACGTACAAAGTTGAGCGCCTGATCGAAGTTCCCCTCGATAACCAGTAAGCGTGCGCCATACATAAGGGCTTGGGCGAGTTTGCCGAGGGCGATTTTTCCCGAGGGTACCACGACGATAGACTCGATACCGGCACGTGACGCATAGGCTGCAGCGCTTGCCGAGGTGTTCCCCGTTGAGGCACAAATAATCGATTGAGCGCCTTCTTCGCATGCTTTGGCCACAGCCATCACCATACCACGGTCCTTAAAAGAGCCAGTTGGATTCATTCCCTCAAATTTGAGGTGAAGTTCACGGACGCCCAATGTAGCAGCAAGCCGTGGAACAGCGATGAGGGGGGTGTGGCCCTCGTTGAGTGTGAGGCGGGGTGTGGCGTCTGTTACCGGCAAAAAGTCTCGATAGTGTTCTAAAAGCATGTGGCCCTCCGTTTACCTACGGTATGTTTGACTGATATGATGTGTCGATGCCTGTAAACGCATAAAAAAGCCCCCATCCTGTTGTAGGAGGGAGCTGATAGTCACAAGGTATAAATCAGACTATACTGAAACCCTCCCACGAGCGTACATCTCGACGGTAGTAGTCAAGGTAGTGTATGTAGTGGTTGGAGTTGCAGTTATCTGTACTAACATTCTATAACCTGTTTTTTGTGTCATTCTTGCTGTTACTATACTTGCTGATCTATGCAATGTCAAGCATCGGATGTAGTGTACGTGTGTGGAGTTCTGAGAGACTGTCTGAAAAGGGTTATTCATGAGCCAATCGCCGGATCATCACCCGAATCATTGCAATCAAGATCCACGCCTCGCTACTTGCCAACAGGACTTCGTAGTCCATACGCAAGCGCCGACAGCGGGTGCGC
>JBCDFA010000177.1:0-15270 GCA_039178835.1 Chloroflexota bacterium | reverse complement strand
AGGAGGACTACAATGGACCAACCATCAAGTACAATATGGTGAGCAGTGAGTACAAGCATGTAATCTTCTGGGGATCGTTTGAGCACATGCCAGCGCACCAGTGGTCCCTGAGTCAGGTTAAACTGATGTTGGCTCTCAGTGTCAAGCCACTCGTCAATCTGGTGGTCTTGGTCAACCTCTGTCGTGTGTGACGTATCGATGATAGGGATAGCTACTTTTTGATATGGCAGAATATGTTGATGTTCATAGTCATGGTCAATTACGACCCGTAATGCCTCGTGACGATTAGTTGCCTCTTGGATTACCTTTTGCAGCACATCAACATCAAACGAGCCCCGAAAGCGCAATGCAACTAACTCTAATGCCGATCCTCCCATCTGTGTGAGCATGACCAACTGGTGTTGTGCTTCGGTAAGAGGAATCGTAGTAATTCCTATGGTTTTGGATGATGCTCCTGAGCCACGATCTGGCCCAGAGTCGCTAGGAATATTGGGCAGAAATCCACCTGCACGTAATTCGACCACACTTTGTTTAACCGCATCAATGATGTGTGCAAAATCACGGTCGGTATGTGCTGTTGAAACGATGCAATTACGCCCTTCCCAGATATAGATGCCCTTTTCAACCAGGTGATAAAACCATAGGTTCACTACTTGTGAGAAGGTGAGTTGAGGTGCAAAAGCGAATCGGAACAATGAGCCAAAATGGATGACACTGACAGGGACCTGCTCATGTTCAAAATAGGTATTCAGTGTTTGGGCCAATTGGGCAACACGCTCGTTGAGTTCCTCCTGAAGCTGTGGTCCACTGTCTTTGATGCGTTGCAGCACGGCGCGTCCGGCAGCCATAGCGAGTGGGTGCTTGCAGAAGGTGCCCGAATAGAACGTTGTGTGTGAACGTGGGTAGGATTGATCTTGGAAGGACCATTCACCACCATCAACGGTATTCATAAAGGCAGCTTTGCCTGCAACGGCACCAATAGGCATGCCGCCGCCTATCACCTTGCCGTATGTAGCGAGATCTGCTTGAATACCGTACCAGGCTTGTGCTCCGCCTGGGTGCACACGAAACCCTGTAATGACTTCATCGAAGATGAGTGCGATGCCTGCCGCTTGTGTCAGTGCACGAACCTCCTGAAGAAAAGCTTTGGGTTGCAAATCAGGGCGTCGGCTTTGCACTGGCTCAACCAGAACAGCTGCTAATTCGTGTTGATGTTCCCGTAGTACCTTTAACGCATGTGGGCTATCGAAAGGTATGACAATCGTGTCTTCTACCATATGCGGTGTTACGCCAGGTGCCATGGGAATGGTGTGTGGTTGACCATCAACAAGCTGTGATGTAGCCAAAATACCATCAAACGTCCCATGATACGAGCCCGCGAAGATAGCTATTTTATGCCGACCTGTGGCTGCACGTGCTAGTCGTAGTGCGGTCATTACTGCTTCTGAACCAGAGTTACAGAATGTGACGCGTTCTGCTCCTGTCAACTCACACATGAGTTTCGCAACTTCTCCGGCGAGCTGTGATTGCGGACCTACATGAATCCCTTGTTGTAGTTGTGCCTGCAGTGCCTCGAGGATGAATGGCTCCTGATGACCAAAGAAATTCACGCCAAAACCCATGGTGAGATCAACATATTCGTTCCCATCAATGTCCCACATCTTGGAGCCAAGCGCGTGTGTTGCTACCAGGGGATAACATAGTTCTTTAGTTGTGAGATGAAAGTGCATTGTGTTCCGAAGATCGGCGTGGTACTGCTGATCGTGTTGGGCTTGTTGTTTTGAAGCAGTGGTTCGCGCCGTATAGCTCTCAATAAATGTGTCCAGATACGTCTGTTGTTGTGGTGTTAACTCACTGGTCGTCCCTGGATCGATAGCTTTGTACGGAACAAATGCTTCTGGCTCGCTTTTTACTGATGGCGTGTGTTTCTCTACTTTTTTCCCATTATGAGTGGCATCAACATGCTGTGACCCATTCTTGTGACTGCCATTGGTAGTCCCTGCCTGTGCAGTAGTTGAATGGATTTGTAATACCTCAAGTTGTTGGGTAATAATGCTCGACATGGACGCAAGTTGTTGGGTCATAATGCGCTCAAGCTCACCCGATTGTCTGTTGGGGTGCTCACGTAATGCAGGCATCGGTGTCACTGATGCTGTATGACCAGAAGGCGTTGCAGATTCGGCGATCTCTGCAGCATCGCTAGTGTGTGTTTCTACTGTTGCGCCTATATAGGCATCCGCTGGTAATTGTTGATCGAGATACACTGCTACTGCTTCAAGGGTGTTTAACCCCTCAAACATCTGTCGAACGGAAATGTCAATACCAAAAGTCGATTGTATTGACTGGATTGCGTGAATAAGCACGATAGAATCAGCCCCGATGTCAAGAAATGAGGCATGGGCGTCAAGCGCTTCCTGATCCATTTCCAGCAATCGTGTTAACATTGACCGTACCGTGATGCGGATTGTATCAAGACGTGATACAGGTGCTACTGTGCCATAAGAAGTCGACGAATGTCGCTGAACCACTTCCTCCATAAATGTGTGATCTCCCTTTGTGTAGACTTCTACAGAATGTGTCTTTCCGTTTACTGGTGGTGTAGGTAGAGTTTGATGTTCTGGGGTTTTGAACCAGTAAGATGTACGCTCAAAAGGATATGTTGGCAAATGAATGCGTTGGTAGTGTGGATACCCTTCAGCAATCTGTTCCCAGTCAATAGAAATGCCATTGACATAAAGTTTCCCAAGTGTTTGTAAAAGGATGTGCCAATCATCTTGTTTCTGTTTGAGTGTTGTAAGCCATGTTCCTGGCCCATCGGCACAGCGTTTTCCCATACTCATAAGCGAGGAGGTTGGCCCTAACTCGATGAAAAGAGGTTGTTCCAGAGTCTGGAGTGCGTGCACCCCATCAGCGAAGCGCACTGCTGCGCGGATGTGCTTTCGCCAGTAGGTCGAGTCAGGAATGTAGCCAGCTTCAAAAAACGTTCCGGTAAGATTAGACACAAGTGGTATACGTGGTGAGTCAAATTGGATCTGTTTCGCGGCCTCCTCGAAGGCATCAGTAATAGGGTTCATCAATGGGGAATGGAACGCATGGGAAGTAGCTAATGGTCGAGTGGTAACACCCTCTGCTTCGAACTGCCGAACCAGGGCTTCAATCGTATCGTGCTCACCAGAAATGGTGACATTGGTCGGGCCATTGATCGCGGCAATTGCTACCGTTGCACTATATGGTTCTATTGCTGAACGGACGAAAGTTTCATCTGCAAATATCACGGCCATCTTCCCGTTTTTGGGCAGGTTTTGCATAAGGCGACCACGCTCTGCAATAAGGCGTAAGCCATCTTCCAGACTAAAGACCCCTGCAACACATGCGGCAACGTATTCACCAACACTATGCCCCATAACTGCTGTTGGAACGATGCCCCACGACCGCCACATCTCCGCAAGTGCATACTCAAAAGCAAAGAGAATCGGTTGGGTGTAGGCAGTTTCATGAATGAGTGTTTCATTTACCGCATCTGAATACAACAGGTCCAGCAGCGGAATATCAAGGTACGCTGCCAGAATATCTGCACACCGATCAAGGGTTGTACGGAAGGTTGGTTGTGTTTCATAAAGGATTCTGCCCATCTGAAGGTATTGTGATCCCTGCCCACTGAACAACCAGATAATGGATTGAGGAGCAGATGGCGTTTGTTGAACCTGCATGTATTGAGGGCGTTTGCCCGACGCGAACGCCTGTAGTTGTTTACGCAATTGCTCAGATGTATTTGCAACCGTTGCGAGGCGATGTGGAAAGTGGGTTCGTCCAATGTTGGCGGTATAGCAAATGTCTTCGAGCGAGTTGTCACTGTGGGCTGCAATATGTTGTGCATAGCGATCAGCGAGTGCAGTAAGCGCTGTTTCACTTCTGGCCGATAGCGTAAGTAGGTGGGATGAACGTTGTTTGGTCTTCTGTGGTATGGCTGCCTTGCTCTCAGCAACTGGAGCATCCTCTACTATGATATGGGCGTTTGTTCCACCAAAGCCAAATGAGCTAACCCCGGCATAGCGTGGCTGCCCGTTCCTGGGCCACTCATATGGTTGGGTGTTGATCAGAAATGGTGTGTGCTCAAGTTGAATATACGGGTTCAAGGTCTCCAAATGGAGATGGGGTGGAATAGTCCCATGCCACATAGCCAGAGCTGTCTTGATAAGCCCTGCTATGCCTGCACCGGCCTCAAGATGTCCGATGTTTGTTTTCACGGAACCTAAAACGCATGGTTGGCTGGAGTCTCGTTCTTCCTGGAGGATATGAACCAGAGCTTCAACCTCAATCGGGTCACCAAGCGACGTGCCTGTCCCATGAGTTTCAACATAACTGATGTTTGCCGGTACAATGTGAGCCGCTTGCAATGCTTGCCGAATCACGGCTTGCTGTGCCATGCCATTGGGGGCACTCAACCCATTACTACGACCATCCTGATTGATAGCAGAACCACGGATAACAGCAAGTACACGATCTTTGGCGGCACGTGCATCAGACAGCCGCTTAAGCACGACAACACCACAGCCTTCGCCTCGTACATATCCATCAGCATTTGCATCAAAGGTTTTGCATTGGCCAGATGGTGATAGCATCTGGGCCTGCGCTAACGCGATGGATGTTTCTGGCCCCAGGATAACATTGCTTCCACCAGCAATGGCTGTATCACATTCCCTCTGGCGCAAACTTTGGCATGCGAGATGTACTGCGACCAGTGATGAGGAACAGGCAGTATCAATCGCCATGCTTGGTCCATTGAGATTGAGCAGATAAGAGAGGCGATTTGCAGCGATGCTAAGGGCTGTTCCTGTTCCAGCGTAGGCATCTATAGAGTCTGGATGACTGAATTGCAGTCGCTGATATTCATTGGTAGAGATACCAACAAATACGCCAGTGTTCGTGCCAGTAAGTTGATCTGATGTCAGCCCCCCATGTTCAAGAGCTTCCCACGCTACTTCGAGCAAGAGTCGCTGTTGGGGGTCCATGCACGCTGCTTCTCGTGGACTGATGCCAAAAAATGGCGCGTCAAAGGTATCAATGTGTTCAAGGAAGCCCCCCCACCGTGTGTTCATTTTCCCTTTTATGGCAGGAGTAGGGTCATAGAACTGATCGGCGTTCCAACGTTGTGCAGGAACTTCGCGAATGGCACTGGTCCCTTGTATAAGCAAGTCCCAGAATGCTTCAATGTTCTCAGCCCCCGGAAAGCGGCACCCTACCCCTACAATGGCAATGGGCTCATTGTGCGGTTGTTTCTCCGTTATTTGCGTTTGGGGAGGATGATGAAGTCCATCCTGTGTGAGATGATCTGCAAGAGCTGCAATGGTTTGATAGTTATAAAAGAGAGTTGGAGAAAGATCGCGCCCAAACCAATCCCCTAACTCACCAATAATATTGATAGCAGTTAGTGAGTTCAAACGAAGCTGGTCAATTGACGCATGCGGATCTATCGCTGTTGGTTGTTGATGCAGATGGGCTGCAAATCGTTCGATTAGCCATTTTTGGACGACAGCTCTATCAAGATGTTGTGTGGCTGACGGTAGTGGTTTGTCGCCAGTCAATGCTTTACCAGTGTCTTGAACATCTGTTTGTGTCCAGCGATGTAACACTTGGAATCCATCTTCGGAGAATAGGGTACGACATGCACGACGTTGGATTTTGCCGCTTGATGTTTTAGGAATAGTTCCAGGTCGGATTAGGACAATGGCATGAACACTGAGATCATGCTGTTCACTGACTACCTGCAAGATGGTCTCTACAACATCTGCTAGATTAGCGCGACGATGTTCTCGTTCGATCTCACAGATGATGACCAACTCTTCTGTGCCATCATTGTCGATGGAAAAAGCGGCGCTGCATCCTGGGCGTATGGCTATGTGGCTCTGCTCTGTGGTGTGTTCAATGTCCTGAGGATAGTGATTTCGACCACGGATAATAATAACGTCTTTTAGCCGGCCCGTCACAAACACATGGTCATTATGGAGAAACCCGAGATCGCCAGTACGTAAAAAAGGCCCCTCTCCGGTATCTTGTAGATATGCCTGAAAAGTCTCCGCTGTTTCTGTTGGTCGTTGCCAGTATCCCTGTGCAACACTGCTCCCTGCAACCCATATCTCGCCAACTTCATCGTTCGCACACCGTGTTTGATGTTGGGGATGGACGATGACTATATTGGTGTCAAGCGCGGTACGACCAGAACTGACTAGTGTATATGTGTGATCCCCAGATGACTCAGCAACTTTGTTTTGTTCTAATGCGGCAGCCTCGACAGTACAGAACATAAAAGGTTCATGTTCGGGAGTGGCTGCGACTTTAAGGGTTCCCTCTGCAAGGCCATAGCCGGGACAGAGCGTATGCTCCTGCAGCCCATATGGAGCAAATACCTTTATAAATCGCTCAAGCGTTGCTTTCCTGACAGGTTCAGCGCCATTAAGTGCCACACGCCAGGAACGCAAATCAAGTGTTTGACGCTGGTCAGGGCTGATTTTGTCAACACACAGATCATAGGCAAAATTAGGTGCCGCACTGTGTGTGCCCTGAAAACGGGTAATAGCCTGTAGCCAGCGAACAGGCTTTTGGAGGAAATGAACCGGGGAAAGTAACACACATGGAATACCGTTATAGAGCGGTTGGAGCACCCCATAGATGAGGCCCATGTCGTGAAAGTGCGGTAACCAGGATATTAGTGTACTTGCTGGAGTGTGATTCCAGCCATGGTCGAGTATGGCCATATTCTGTAACAAATTTGCATGGCTGACCATGACTCCTTTGGGTGTTGCAGTTGAGCCAGATGTATATTGTAAGTAGGCTAGGGTGTCGCCAGTAACTTGTGGCGGCTGCCAATTTCTTGATTCCATCACATTGTCTGTGCAGATCCAATCAAGCCCACGCATAATGGGCATGCTCACGCACGCAGAATGTATAGTGGGTTGAATTGCTGTTGTAGTTAGCACATGCGTGACTTGGGCATCAGTCACAATAGCATTCAGTCGTGTCAGAGGACGGTTTGGTCTGGGGAGGTTTACGGGAATAGCCACAATACCAGCATAGAGACAACCAAAAAAGGCAGTAATGAAATCTAATCCTGATGGATATAGCAGAAGTACGCGGGCTCCTCGTTGTGTGTGTTGTTGAAGATGTGTAGCAATAGACCGAGCACGTTGATCCAGCGCCGCAAACGTTATGACGCTGGTATCTGCTTCGCCATTTTCTAGGTATGTATATGCTTTTTGATCTGCTTGATACTCTGCTCGGTGTCTCAATAAACTAACAAGTGTGCTGATTCGTTGCTGATTGATTTCTGGTAATCTAGACATGTTTCAATTCCACGTTCCTCATAAACTGAAGCTTCCTATATACACAACGCTGTCAAAAAGTAAATTGGGGTTAAAATTATTTGCATTTTTTATTGCTCGTTTGGGAATTTTATGGCAACAAAAATAGTACTATGCAGTAATGGTGTTGCATAGCATGTAAATAGTTTTGCGTTTACTACTATATGATTATAGAAACTCTTACGGTGTTGGTCCCCTCATTTAGTAACATATTGTTGTGTGCTTGTTGATACAGTAGGTGTAGCTATTGATACTTTTACAACATATCACTGGTACATCGATAACGAGAATATGCAAAAGGCTGAGAAAAAATAAGGGAAATTCCTAGATATATGACAGTGATTGATAACCATAGTAAATCTTCGCTGCTACTGATCTCGTCTTCACTAACATGGTGAACAAACAGAATATGATTTCTTCGTGTCTAAGACTCTGTTTTAGGTTAATTTGCATTATATATAAATGTATATAAATACTTCATGATCTGGTATTTTTCTTTGTGAAGTATTTATGACTATCTTACTGAGACGTAAGACTTTCGGCATCCGGGAAATTACGTACTTCATCTACGTAATTTCCTGGAGGTTGATTTTGAACAATGAATTTATGATGGATGTAGATCTATCCTTTATGTTCACGTAGAGCGGAAACAAGCCTGAACATCTGTACAAATGCCTATGTTTTATTTTCTATATGTTTACGCTTGTCGATAGTTTTTATTATCTAGTTGTTTATGCTTAGTTGTATGTAGAAGAACTTTTGTACTGCGGTTTCTCACACTGATTTCTCTGTGAACGAGAATGATCTTATTGATATGATAAAGATAAAACAGTACAATATAGCAGTATTCTGTAATCATACCAATTTACGTGAGACATTTGTCTATTTCAAAGTAGTTTGTCGTATGTGGTTTTTTATTCGAAAGTGGACGAGACCAGCTACACTAGTCTCACTTTTTGTGAGTGTTCTTTTTAGTATCATCTTTATATTTAGCATTCAAAGCCTCATAACCACACCCGCTCTCTTTCTGTCTTTGGCTGAGCCAGACAGCGAAACTGCTAAAGTTGAAGTTGAATACGTATTCCCTGGCGGGATATTATGGGAATTTGGGATTCGTCCGGGCGATCAAGTTTTACGCATTGATCAGAACGTACCAACACTTCTGGATAGTGCCAAGTCACAGTGGCAGCGTGCAACTATCCAAGACAGTGATGGAAATATTCGCACAATTGACTTACAGACAAATGTTCATAAGCAAAATACCCTACCATTGCTCCTTATTAGTCCCGTATTCCTTCTTTTTGGTGTGCTGATTTTCCTTCGATCTGAGCAAAGATTGATTTCGCAAAAATATTTTTTACTATTTGTCTCTATTGCTTTTTCACTAGCTATATCACCTTTGTCAGAAAACGATGTTCCAATAGGCCTGGCAATGGGTTTTGTTACCATAATATTTTTTTCTGCTTTCTTTCTGCTGTTTCTCCTTTCTTTTCCAGATAGAGATGTGAGTATTTACAGCACAACACTTATATTTGTTCCACCAACTGTGATTTCGTTACTGTTTCTTCTTTCTCTAATTTATGTAGATATATACAACATTGTGTCTGGTATTAGATTTGGTATTATTTTTCTTTATCTGTCTTTGGGAGTTTTATTAAGTTTTCATTCCATGTTGAGCGTGGAGCAAAGTCGATCCAAACAAGGTGTCCTTATTGTCAATATTGGTAATATCTTATCTATGCTCCCCTCAATATTGCTGTATCTTTTGCCAGTTTTGCTCAATCTTGAGCCAATTCTTTCTTCAGAGTACACAATTCTTTCAATTATTGTTATGCCGTTTGCTTTCGCCTATGCCATTTTATACCACAATATACTGCAAATAAATCCGCTACAAAGGTGGTTCGTGAGAGCTTTGATTTGGATTATTGTTTTTGCCTCAACCTCAGGAGTGATTCTTTTACTCGTCCACGCTCTGCTCGATATTCAAACTATGATACTATTTTCAAGTATTGTTTTTATTATGTTTTTGATATCTATTGGGTATATTCTGGGGAAGATACAGTTGAAAATTTGGAATTTTGTTGATCATTTAGTGTTTAAGGATAACTACAATTATAACATAACTATTCAACAAATAAGTAGAGACTTGTCCATTACAAGTAATAATCAAATTTTGATGAAGGAATTGGTGAATAATCTCAAGAATTTAATAAACACTAGTTTTGTTGTGTTGTTGTCAAAAAATGAGAGCAAAATCTCAATATTTGCTAAAAGTGATGGTTTTCAGATGAATTATATTGATTATTTATTTGAGGCTGTTGATTCGATTAGCACCGAAGCGCAGGTGACTTTATTGCCCGATAAGCAAGGTAGCGGACTACTTATGTGTGTTACTTTGAGAATGAAGGATGTCGTTCTTGGGTATATTTGTATTGGTCCTAAAATAAACAAAGAAACCTTTCGTTCTGCTGATAAGAACTTGCTTGTAACATTAAGTGGGCAAATAGCAGCATTGATACAAAACGAGCAGTTGATTGAAGATTTGCACAGCAAAGTCCATGCACTTGATGTGTTAAATGAACGTTTATATCGAACACAAGAAGAAGAACGTTTGCGTCTATCAGCTGATATTCATGATGAGCCATTGCAGACAGCATTACACTTACAACGCCAACTGATGGTAATGTCCACACAAGAGACGAAAATTGCGGATTACGCAGGTTTGAGTCAAACTCTCGTAGATCAGCTGCGTCGGGTGTGTACCGAAATGCGTCCGGCTGTTTTAGATGATCTTGGTCTTCATGCCGCATTAGATGCTCTAGCTCAGGAACAAAGTGAGCGTATGGGATCTCCTATCATACTTGATGTCAGTATGGCACTTATTGATACACCTCTTTGTTCATCTATCGAATTAGTGCTCTATCGTGTGACACAAGAGGCAATTACTAATTGTGTACGCCATGCCCACCCAAAGTTAGTTATCATTCGCTTAGGTTATCAAGATGAAATTATTTATTTGTCAGTCGAAGATGATGGGGTTGGTTTTAATGTGCCTGATAATTTGGAATCACTAATCGAACATGGCCATCTTGGCTTGGCGGGTTTGTTGAATCGAGTACAACATATGGGCGGGGAGCTAACTATATCCTCAACACTAGGTGAGGGAACTTTACTCAAAGTAAGCTGCCCATCTGAGGTTTTACAGTCATGATACAGGTATTACTTGTTGATGATCATCAACTACTACGTGAGGGTACGTGTGCGCTCCTTAACAAAGCAGCCAATATTGATGTAGTGGCAGAAGCAGGGACTGGTGCAGAGGCTCTTGACCTTGTCAAACAGCTGGACCCAGATGTTGTTATGCTCGATATTCGATTGCAAGATATGAGTGGTATTGATGTTGCTCGGATAGTACGACAGGATTTTCCACACATGAAGATCCTGATCTTATCGGCGTATCATTATGAGCAATATGTTCGTGCACTTTTTGCGGTTGGCGTCCATGGATATCTTCTCAAGAGTGCTTCGGCACCAGAATTGATACATGCTGTTGAAGCAGTCTATCATGGTCAGACGGTCTTGAGTCAGGAGATATCTAATCAATTGGCAATGCGTGCACGTAATACGGGTATTGCAGGAACCACTATGTTGAGTGACCGCGAGCAAGAGGTTCTTGAGTTGGTCAGTCGAGGCGCAAGTAACAAAGAGATTGCGTTGCAATTGGGCATTGCTATACGAACGGTGGAAACACATGTTAGCAATGCTATGGCTAAATTGAATGCCCACTCCCGAACTGAAGCTGTTAATATTGCGATTCAGCGCGATATTATTGCACCGCCGTAGTGCTCACCTATGGTTTCTCTATCTTCCACACCTCTAGAAGTGGCCATCCATCAGCACGTGTCGATACGTTGATGGTTTCGGTCTGGTAGGGTGATTCATCGATGGTCTGCAAAAAGGCGCCACGTCGCTGGAAGGCTTCTTGGTGTTCGGCATGAGTAAGATATAGTGTACTGGGGTTCAATCGCTGATGCAGTCCGGCGACAAACTCAGGTGTTGCTTCCTGCTCATAGCCATGCCATTCTTCTATAACTTTGCGTCCGCCTGTCAGGTATTCAACCTGCGTGGCAATCCCCCAATCGAGTGCAACAATATGCTCAGAGCGTTGATCGAGAAAATGGCTGAAATCGTAGATGGCCGATGAGTGAAAAGACAGGCCGCCGCTGGTTATCAGGCTGTTCAGATAACGCACGGTTGTCCCCACCTGCAAGAGAATTATTAATGTGGCTGTGCAAACAAGCGCAAATCGTCGCAGTGAAGCCCATCGAATGTATTTTGCGTTCCACGTATGCAGTACGCTCATGGACACACCAAAGATGATGGCTGGTAGTGGTGTTGCGACAGCAAAATGGGTTGGCCACAGTGCGGAGATAGTGTAGCAACTCTGTACAATGACGGCCAGGCACAGAAATGGTGCAAGTAGGGTACTCTGCCACCCGCCGCCACGAGTTTGTATTACCCGTACAACGAGTACGAGTGATGCTATCAGGATTGATACCACGGCAACGTGATTGGGAAAGGCTCCACCAAGGTACCAGAGGTGTTCACCTGACGCGATCACATCAGCAAACTGGACCAAACGTGTCTGAAGATTAGCAAGTATGGCGCTGTTATTGGCACCCAGATAGGTTTCGGTGGCATTGAGCTGTATCACACGAAATGTAGCACTTGCAGTTTGTAGGTTGTACCATAACAATGGCCAGCAGCCCACCAACAATCCAGCAACACCGGCCCCAAATGTGCGCCAGTGCATTGTGGGCCAATCTGCTGCGATTCGTCGCCAGGTTGCACGATGCACGATACCAGCCGCTGTTGTTGTGTGGCGAGATTGGAGCAGGGTGACACAGACATGGATGCCCACCCAGGCACACATAGCTGTGAGCAACCACAGCGCGTTGAGCTTACTGTAGATCGCGAGCCCCGCGCATAATCCGGTGAGTCCGGCAGCCCACCAGTGTTGTGTTCGCCACCAGTAGGCTCCTATCGCAAACGCGCACATAGCAAAACACGGAGCCAATGATGTGATAAAGGCGCCCTGGCGTGACCAGAAAACAAACGATGCGTAAGTCCCGAGCCATAGGCTGGCATAGATTGCTGCTGTCCGGCCATAAACCTGGGCCACAAAGGCATAGGTCGCGATAATAGTCATTAGACCAGAGAGTACGGTCATCGCCCGCAGCGATTCGGGTGTTGGCCCGCCCAGCCACACAAATGGCAACGCTGCATAGACCTGAAGCGCCCCGATATGGTTTTGCACCATCAGTGGGAGTTCGCGCCCCAGAAACGTGAAGGTGCCACCACTCACTGTCGTTATGGAACTGCCGTTGAGTATCTGTACGGCGGGTAGTCCAGCCTCCAACGCTTCATCGTAATGTAACCCTGGCAGATCAAGCCGGATGGTCGTAAATACCATAAAAAGGATCAGCACACCCAGTAGTGGCATCAATTGCAAGACACGAAACTGGTGACCTGTGCTCTTTGCGGTCTTCATATGGGTATCGGACATGCGTCACCGTTGTTTGTGGCGTGGAATATAGTTGATACCAATAGTGATGGCTATGGTCATCACCAAAATAATGACCCACGGAACTGCACCTTCAAACACTGCCGCTAATATATTGCCTAACCCAATCAAGACCGTAAATGTGATGGCAAAGGCAAGAATGGACCCTTCCCAGCGACCTTTTTTCGATTCCATAATATCCTCACAATATGCATTGATAGATGATTATATGTGACGCCTAGTATACCGCATCTGGCACAGAGTGGCACATGTTTTGGCACAAGGTTAGTTGGGGTGTGCTCAGGCACTTTGGTCAATAACTGATTAAATTCCTAAAATGAGATGCCATTAAATAATAAAAAAGACGTTTTTTGTTTGAACATAGACTGAGCATGTATCCCTAGACACAGGCCTTCTAGGAATCTACACTGGCTCTAACAAATGTCTATGATGCAAACTCATCCGAGAGGGAATTCTAATGACACTTCTGAGGCAGCATTTCCAATCTATCATAGTTATGTTGAGTATTGGATTGCTCATCCTGCTGCTCATTCCGATTGCTACGAACACCACACGTGCGAACGAACAAGTCGTTGAATTAGCTGTAGGAGAACAGCTTGTCGTTACCTGTGCCACCACGCTCACTTCAGACCTGCGAACGAACGAAGGTCTTATCGCTTGTGCTGATGCAGACCCAACTAGCACTGCCGATCTTATTAATGGCTTGAGTGGTATTGAGGATGGTGGAATGGTCAGTGGCTCAGTGGCTATCGAAGCAGATGTGAGTGGAGACACTATCGCCGAGGTCGTCTTTGACCTGACGGGTCCTCAGGACAAGACGCACACTGAGCGCCAGCAGCCCTATTACTTCCTTGGTGACCGCAATGTGAATGGTACTCGTGAGCCAATTGGCTGGGATACCACGACCTATCCCGATGGCGAGTATCAGTTGATTGTTACTGCGACTGATAATAGCGGCCAGAGTGATCAGTTCGAAGTCGCATTTCGTGTTGCCAATGATACGACACCGGCGCCAACGGCAACCAATGAGCCATTGCCAACAAGTACGACTGAGCCAGAACCAACCGCGACAAATGAGCCGCTTCCTACAAGTACACCCGAACCACCAACCGAACCAACCACAGTACCTGAACCACCTGTTGGTGGAAATAACCTCCCCGCTTCAGCGGCAACATACCTTGGTGGCGATGGTGAAGACCAGGCGAATGCTGTTGAGGTCGCGCCTGATGGTAACGTCGTGATGGCCGGTACCATGCCCAATCACAATCCCGGCGGTGTAACACCAACGGAACTGCTTGGTGGTGGATCTGGTGCGATTGTCCGTGTTGATGGTGATGGACAGGAAGTCTTGTCAGTGACTCGTATTGGTGCAGCCGTCAGCGATCTGGAAATGAACGACGAAGGACAAATGGCCGTCTGTGGTGATTTTGGTGTGGCCACACTCAATGCGACCGCCAGCGAAGTCCTGTGGAATGCCGAACCTGGGAGCGGTACGCGTTGCTCCATCGGTGCTGATGGGACTGTGGCAGCCATCGTTGGTAGTGAAGCTCAAGTCTACAACGCCAGCGGTGATGCTATTGCAAGCTGGGGCATTGGTGGCTCATTCCAGGAAGATATTGTTGTTGATAGCGCGAACAATCTGATTATTGCCACAGGTTTTACCAATCGACGTGGAGGTGGTAATCCGGTCCAGGTCGCCTTTATCAAAGCCTGGAACTACAATGGTGAGTCTGAATGGACTAACTACGATTTCTCTGGTGGTGATGCTGCACGCACCAGCCTGATGGCTGATACCCGTGGCTATCGCTTGGCTATTGGTGGTGATGACAAACTCTATTTTACTGGTGAGAGTGCTGGTGGTAACACCATCTATGGTCGTGACCCGAAAAACATTGATGAGAACCTTGGTGATCGGCAGGTCAAAACGGACAACTACACGAATCCGTTTAACACAAAGTCGAATCACATCACCTGGTATGGTCGGTACAACCCGGCGAATGGTGATTTAGAGCAGGGGCAAATCATCCTTACCCGTCTATCGTCGGGTGGTGGTAATACCATTCGCCCACGCGGAATCGATGCTGATGTCAATGGTACCGTGTATGTTTCGGGTGTTGCTGCTTGCTGTATCGCAGATCGTGATAATCAACAGCTTGGTGGTCAGGCGATTGGTGGATACACAGGCGGTGAGAGCTTCTTGCTCGTCGTGAGCCCAGATCTTGAAGAGCGACTCTACTGGACACCATTCCCTGGTGGTGGCGATGCAAGTGTTGCTGTTCGCAATGGCACAGCCGCGCTGGCAACGACCTCCGAAAAGGATGAGTTGGT
>JBCDFA010000176.1:0-15273 GCA_039178835.1 Chloroflexota bacterium | reverse complement strand
GCTGCGGCCATGCTTCAGGGAATGACAGCGCACTACCTGGTGCATGGGACATATGTGGTACAGTCAGGCGACTATGTGCTGGTGCATGCAGCGGCTGGTGGTACCGGCCAACTCATTGTGCAAATGGCTAAGCAACGTGGTGCGACTGTGTTTGGTACAACCTCCACCGAGGAAAAGGCTGCTCTGGTGCGGGCAGCGGGTGCTGACGATGTTATCCTCTATACACAAACCGATTTTGCAACCGAAGTCAAACGGTTGACCGACGACCGTGGGGTGCATGTTGTATACGACTCAGTTGGTAAGACGACATTCGATAAAAGCCTCGACTGCCTGCGACCTCGTGGTACTCTAGCGCTCTTTGGTCAAGCCAGTGGTCCCGTGCCGCCATTTGATCCGGCCATTCTCAATGCCAAAGGATCACTGTACTTGACCCGGCCATCGTTGTTTCACTATATCGCCGAACGCGCAGAAATGCTCGAACGTTCCAATGCGGTGCTACAGTCGGTGCTCGATGGCACCCTCAAACTACGCATTGACCACACCTTTCCGTTGGCGGATGCAGCCGAAGCTCATCGACGTTTGGAAGGGCGTGCAACTACCGGAAAGCTGTTGCTCTCACCATAGTTTGTTTTTGTAAAGATCATGCATGATCTTCTTTATTGCATACCTACCTGTTCGAATACTCTGCGAGCAATTGTTCTGCACGTGCGGTGCGGTCAGTTGCTCGTAGGCGTTCTACATAGCTTGTGAGGCGCCCACGGGCATAGATGGAGCCGCCTTCCCGTATCGTGGTGATGAGTGGATCGGTGCCGGTTGGGTTCGTCCGCAGCATAGTCAATTCCCACGAGTCGAGGATGCGTCGTGCCTGCTGGGCAACATCTAATTGCTCAGTCATCAGGTCGTGTTGTTCATGCGGGTCGTGGGCCAGATCGAATAGCAGTTCGGGTGGCAGTTCCTTGAAACACGGATCATATGTGCGTAGGTAGAGATGGTCTCCCACTCGCACACCCCGTTGGCATGTCCAGGCGCCCTGGCTCAATATCAGATGTGGTCGTCCCTGTGTTGTGCCATTGCGAAACGCCTCAGCAAATGATTGTCCGTCCCATGTCTCGGACACTGGCTGACCCATCAGTTCGAGCATAGTGGCGGCCCAGTCGAACTGGTAGTGGAGTGCATCGTCGACACGCGGCGTATTGGTGGCCCCTGGCCAGCGCACAATTAACGGTACCCGACAGGTGATCGAGTCGGCGGTTTGGTGATCGCCCCAGACGTTCAACTCACCCAGATTCTCGCCGTGGTCAGCGCCGATAATGATGACCGTTTCATCAAAGATGTTTGCATCAGTCAATGCTTCTATAATTCGCCCGATATACTCATCGGCATAACTGATCCCGACATCGTATCCATCGATCCATTTTCGTACTGCACTGAGTGAGTTGATCTGTGCAGGGACACGCGGGTAGCGTTGGGCATCCTCCTCTTGACCAAATCCATGTGGTTCCTGTGCCGAGTGTGGGCCAGAACTATTCCACTGTTGTTGGCACACCTCCTCGGTGATCCAGGCTGGTAGCGGGTCGTGGGTGAGTGGTGTGCCAAATGCCTCGGGTACGCGATAGGGCGTGTGGGGGTCCCAATAGTTGATATGGAGAAACCACTGGTCACGCTGGGCGTGGCGTTCGAGCCAGTCGAGCGCGAGGGCGGTAACGGTGTGAGCCTGCTCCATTCCGCCATGCCCTGGGTTGATAATCTCAGAGAAACCTGCGTACCAATGCCAGGCGCTATGTCGCTCACCAAATGAACTAATGGTCGTTGTGGTCAGGCCAGCCTGCCGCAAGGCATTCATCCACCCGTCTGTCCCAAAGCTATCCCGATGGCCGCGCTGTGGTCCTTCAATAGATGGTTGCGAGGTGGTCCCGCCATGGCTAACCACCCCCGTCTGGATGCCAAAGCGGCCACTCCACAGGGCAGTGCGTGAGGGTAGACAGGGTGCATCGGAAACGTAACAATTGGTAAAGCGCACGCCCTGTTCGGCAATCCGATCAATACTTGGACTCGTATTACGAGGATAGCCATAACAGCCCAGGTGATCGGGCCGTAGACTATCGATGTCGATATAGATGATACGCATAGGATATTCCTCTCAGGTTTGTTTCACAAATTGAATACCCCGATCATCAAATACAACGTTAGTGTTGTCAAGTGTGCTTTAGATCGATGGAACTGCTATGCGAAAATATGTGCTTGCAATTTTAGAACTAGTGTGCTAAAATCTAAATAGATAACTCGCAATGACGAAACCTATGACAGAAAGAGGGACGAGTATGTATCAAAGAGAGATTATCTACGATAGAACAACCCGCGATTACGCGATGTATCTCGGCGGCGAACTGGTCGGCTTTGCGCGCACCTATCATGAGGCAGAAGTCACACTTGATCAGCTGGTATTTGAGTTGGTAAGCGGGTCATACTTTCGTGAAGCAGCCTAAACAACCTTCGTCTATATTAAAAACAAAGCAAAACACTGGATAAAAGCCACCTGGTTGGACCAACCTGGGTGGCTTTGTGCTGTGTATGTTCTACACGCCCTGAGTTCCTAGCTGCGCCATGAGACTCAACCAGCGTTGCCGTTGTGATTCCGATGAATGCTTGATTGGGCCAAGCATGTTGTGGCGAATGTTCTTGAATCCACAAAATTCCAGCGTTGATATTTGCAATTGCCTGAGTGCTGGTGCCCCCTGAAAATACCTGTAGTACCACGCCGGCCCATCCATCGTCATGATGATTCTAGCACTCTTGCCGCTCAGAAGTTTGTTGGGGAAAGATGCGCCGTCGAAGAGTTTGGCAGTAAGTTTTGTATTGAGGGTGTCCTTCTTTTTGTAGCTAAATGCAAAACCAGGGAGCAATATCCTATCGAAAGCGCCTTTGAGTTTGGCTGGTAACGCACCCCACCAGATAGGCGTTGTGATGACAAAATGGTCAGCCCACTCAAGTGCCTGCTGGAATGCCTGAAGGTCTGGTTCTAGCGGTTGGTCCTGACTATATCCTTCGCTTAAATCAGGATCAAAGACCATATCTGCTATGTGAAACGAGCGTACCTCATGATGTTGTTGGGCAGAATCGGCATAGGTGTCGGCCAATGCTGTTGAGAAACTGTGTGCTTTTGGAGTACCGCTTAGTACCAGTATATGTTTTGTCATGTGACACTCTCCTGTGATAAGAATAATCAAGCGCGAAGAGTGTACCATCTGCCCTTAGGGGGAGAGTCAAGCCATTTTGGGACAGGTTTCGAGTTCGCCTAAACAGGTGTCAATATGTCTGATTTGATCATTGAGGATCTGAATCTGTTGTCTCAGGTGTGCCCGGTGTTCTCTCAGAAACTGTTCTACATTCTGCGCGTTGAGCGGGTATTGTTCCTGAGGAAGCATTGAGCGGAGTTGGGCCAACGTGATCCCGAGCCTTTTTACTTCCTTGATAATCAGCAATAGCTCTATGTCGGCTTCTGTGTATACGCGGTACCGCCCCAGTCGTTGGGGAGTCGGGATCAATCCTTTTTCCTCGTACAAACGAATAGCTTTGATCGACAAGCCGGTTTTTTTCGCAACTTCACCAATATACATAGACACACCACAAGTATTGTATAGACAGTTTCTGCTTTTGTGCTGACTAAGGCATTATACGTCATGCGTGGATGTGTGTTGGTAATTACACTAATACGAGGTGTTGTTGTCGTATGATATCGCGTGCATCACTCTCTAGCAACATGTCGACTTCTTCAGCCGTCGTAATGACTTGATCGCCGTATTGACTGAGTGCCAGCGCTGCTGTTAGTGCACCATACTGCAATCCTTTGGCAAAATCACCCTGCAACCAACCATGCAACACACCACCAACCATCGCATCACCGGCACCAATGCGGTCGATGATACCGACTTCACGACCCGGATAGTGATAAAACTGCTTTCTGTCCCAGCCAATCAGTCCTTCGTGAGACATCGAGGTAATAATGTAATTTGCGGTGGTCAGTTCAGCGAGTTGCTGGACAATTTCCTGAGGTGAGCCACTACATCCAAATACCTGTTGGGCATCGCTGCGTCCACAGAACAACAAGTCGATATCTTTGATAAGTGGTGTAATCGTTTGAGCCGCTTCGGTTGTGCTCCAGATACGATAGCGGTAGTTCATATCAAAGCTGATTTTGATGTCTTTAGCTTTGGTTCGTTCCACAGCTTCCATAAGAATGTCGTGAATTGAAGCTGAAAGTGGCACGGTCAGACCAGACAGGTGCAATAATCTCGTATCGAGTAAATACTCCCAGTCAATCTGGTCGCGGGTGAGATTGGTAAAACAGGTGTTAGCTCGGTCATAGTACACTTGCGTTGTGCGCGGAGGTGTGGCATACTCGACGTAATACGTGGCCAAACGATGTTCATTTGACCACCTGACTGCCGACAGGTCCAAACCTGCCAGACGATATTCGTTGGCTACACGTCGTCCCAATGGTGTATTTGGGAGGCTACTGATCCAGCCACATCGCCAACCAAGTCGTGACAACAGGCTGGTCACATTGGCTTCAGTACCAGATACGAATACATCAAAACTCGTAGCTTGTTCAAGACGTTTTCCATGTGGCACACTATAACGCAGTTGTCCTTCGCCAATGGTTGTCACGTCAAAGCCTGGCATGTGCTACCTCCCAATAACCTGATGGTATCTAAAGAACCCGTGGTATGTTGCTTATAGTCTATTAAGATAAGCTACTCGTTGATGCTTGCTTCAAGTGTACCATAGCGATTTTGGTATCGATCAAAATTGGCTGCTACCTCCTCTGGAGGCAGTTCTTCCAATTCTCCAATTTGCATCGCCAGCCAGACTGTTTTCGCAACGTCCTCGACCATGATGGCAGCTTTTAGCGCTTTCTCAACACTCTTGCCGATGGTAAAAACGCCATGTTGTTTCATCAGTATGGCTGGGGAGTTGCCAATTGAACGAATTATTTCTGCGCCAATTTCCTTACCACCAATATTGGCATACCCACCACATGGGATCGTGGTGCCAAATTCATCTGCGATGGCGGTAAGATAGACAGGAATTGATTTGTTGGCTGCTGCAAAGGCCGTCGCATAATTAGAGTGTGTGTGTACGATACCCTGCACATCGGGTCGGTGATTGTACACATACAGATGAGAAGCGGTATCAGATGAGGGACCATGGTCGCCTTCAACAATTGCTCCTTCAGGATCAACAATCACCATGTTTTCCGGGGTAAGGTCTTCAAATTTGATCCCACTCGGTTTAATGACCACCAATCCCGTTTCTGCATCACGCCCACTCACATTGCCACTGGTCCAGGTAACCAAGCCATTGGCAGGCAGCGCCATGTTCGCTTGCCATACTTCCTGTCGTAATGCTTCGAGTCTCATACAAATACCTCCTCGGTGATCAATCCTGCTTCAATCATGCGTTCCACAACCCACTCGCGTGACTGCTGCACAATCTGGATCGAGTCAGGTGTGTCATCGTTCCACATCTCCATTAAAATAGGACCGCTAAAGTTCATCTCTGCTAATGTGCGAAATGCTTCGACAAATGGCACGACTCCTGATCCGAAGGGAACACGTCTGGGTTCGCCGGGACGTGTATCTTTCACATGGACACCTACCATATGCCCTCGGGCCAGTTCTAACTCAGCACACACATCCAGTCCATGTTCAGCCAAATTCCCGATGTCAGGATATATCTAGAACCAGGGACTATTAAAGGTGTTCACAAAATACATCGCCTGTGAAATCGAATTTACGTCATCACCATCTACATTTTCCAGGGCCAGCATCACATCAGCCTGATGCGCCCATTCTAAGCTGCGGGCTAACCCCTCCTGATACCGCTGTAATGAGCCCTGGTCATGAGGCTCATAGTAGACATAATAACCAGCGATCTGGATGACCCGGACACCAATATCGACGGCAAAATCAATGGCTTTGGACATCATGTCGAACGCCCGCCTGCGGACTTTGCTGTCGCTGCTCCCCAACGGGAATCTACGATGACCGCTTAGACACATGGTGGTGAGCGGGATGCCGGTGCTGGCAATAGCGTGCCGTAGGTCGGCGCGGTCCTGTTGCGACGAGTCCAGTCGTATGAGCCGTTGCTCACTTTCGTCGATAGATATCTCTACGAAGTCGAAGCCAGCATAACGAGCGATGGTTAGCCGTTCGTGCCAGTCGATATCAGAGGGAAGTGCTTTTTCATAAATACCAATGGGAAGTTGTTTCGGCATAGTTCAAACCTGTTCCAAATATGGGTTTGTGCAATGTAATAAACTCTGACATTGCCAACATGCGTTGTTGTGTTACTGTTTTACGGTGCCGTTGTGTGCCATAAATGCCTGCGCGATGGCGTGCTGGAACTCCTGAGCTGCGAAAGCCGGATCATCGGCCTTGACGATTGCTCGTCCCGCAATGAAGATGTAGACGGGAATACCTGCGAACAGCGCGACATCATCCGGTTTTACACCACCAGTAATGGTTACCTTGAAACCCATGTCAGCTAACCTGCGAACGGTATCAATATCCTCTTTGCTCCAGCTTAAGGTGCCTTTGGCTTCCGCATCACGGCTGCGGTGAGTGATGACTTGTTTGATACCGAGGTCGGCCCATCGTTTGGCCATGTCCCAGGTCCAGCCATCGCTGAGTTCAATTTGTACGTCTTTATTGCGTGATTGTGCTTCCTTGAGTACAACCTCGGCAGTGTCAGGGGCTGCACCACTCACGACACTCACCCAATCCGCTCCGGCATCAAAGGCCATTTTTGAAATAATGCTGCCAGCTTCGGCAATACGCACGTCTGCCAGGATGATTTTTGTTGGGTACAGACTACGAATGGCTCTGACCGCATGCATTCCTTCCGAAAGACATAAAATGGTGCCTACCTCAATCACATCGATCTGGTGATGTGCTTTTTGTAATGGGCCTAAGGCCGATGGCAGATCGTATGTGTCAAGTGCTATCTGTAATAATGGTTTATCCATACTATGACTCCAATATTCAAAAGACTGTATTATCCTTTCACTGCGCCAGATGTCATGCCCTGAATGATCTGACGAGCAGCAAAAAAGGTGACTATCAAGGGTGGGATAAGAATCAGTGTTCCCATCGCCATAATCAAGCCCCACTGGACACCAGATTCTCTGATGAAGAGCGTTGTTTTCACGGGTAGTGTGTAGGAGGTGCGTCCCGTTAAGATCAGCGCGAGCAGGAATTCATTCCATGCGATACGAAACGTGAAGAGACCTGTTACCGCATAGCCATTCTTCATCAAAGGAAGCAGCACTTTGCTAAAAACTTGAAAAGGCGTTGCGCCATCGACAATGGCTGCCTCTTCGAGTTCAACCGGGATTTGGTGGATGAAGCCAATCAACAACCAAACAGTGAATGGCAAATTCAGCGCTGAGTAGAATAAGATTAATCCCAACCGTCCGTCGGCCAGACCGTCGTTCAACAGTGGACATATTGCTTCCAGCAGGTATGAGTTTGAGGTACACAATGCTGTCGAATTGATCCAGGTCAGATAGGCATTGTTGAGACCAGCAAAGAAAAAACTATTCTCCTGGCCAGCGATGAGTCCATTTTCCCAGGCCCCCCACATAGCAACAATCGGTACCGTAAGCACTGCCGGTGGGACCATGCGGACAATCAATGTGGTGTTGGACATTAAGCCACGTCCTGGAAATCGCATGCGTGCAATCGCGTAGGCGGCCCAGCCAGAGACAAAGAGCGTCAGCACAGTTGCACCTAATCCTACCATAAATGAGCTGAACAAATGGCCGAGGAAGTTCTCTTCCACGAGGATCTGCCGGTAGTTTTCCAAGGTGGGTGTAAAGAACCAGACTGGCTCACGCGACATGATCACAACTTGTTCCTTGAGTGAGGTCATTACCATCAAGTACAGCGGGCCTAAAATGATGAGAGCTAAGACGATAAGCAGGAGATAATGGCCAACTTGTGCCCATGTTATCTGGAGCTTTGATACTTTGGTATCTGTTGTCGTTTTTTTGTTAATATACGTTGTAGTCCCCAATGTGCTCAGGCCTCCTCTGCTTTGGTGGGATTGTTGTACATCAAAACGCCAACACTCAATAGAAAGGTGATCCCAATGAGAATTACGGAAATAACTGAGGCATACCCGAGATCCTGTGCAGTAAATGCGGTTCGATAGATTTTCAGCGATAGTACCTCAGTTGTTCTTCCTGGTCCCCCAAATGTCATAATAAAGATGACTTCCAGTGCCCGGAACACATCAATGACGCGCATCAATAGTGTGACGATAATCAGTGGCAATATCATTGGTAACTTGACTTGCATGGTCATTTGCCACCAATTTGCCCCATCCAGATGAGCCGCTTGCAGTATGTCTTCAGGTAAGGCTTGCAGCCCTGCCAGAATAATAATAAAGACGAAAGGGGGCCATTGCCAGATATCGGTGATGATGAGGGCCGGGAGTGCCAATTGTGGATCGCCCAGAAAATTTTGGCGAACAAACCCTATGCCCTGTAGAAAGGGTGCCATGATCCCGATACTTTCGACGTAGTGATTGATAACGCCTGTGCGTGCATCCAGCATATAGCGCCAGATCAGACCGACCACAATAGGTGAAACCATCAAAGGCAGGATGAAGATGGTATGGAACACCGAGGCACCACGAATAGACCTTTCTAAGGCAAGGGCTAAACCGATCCCGAGAATCATCTCCAGAGTCGTAGTGAAGAAGGTGTAGCGGAGCGTCACTAGTATGGACTCACCGACTCCCGCATCGGTCAGCATGCGGCGATAGTTATCAAATCCCAAGAACTCTGCTGTTTCCCAGGGAGTCCCCATGTCCCAATCAAAAAACTGAGATAGAAGGCGTTTGCAACGGGAATGATGAGCCCCACCACCATAATCGTAATAGCTGGCAGAATAAAGATGAAAGGAGCTACTGTTTGTGGATTACGCAGACGTTTCATAAGCATTTCAAATTCCCCAGAGTTAAGGTAGCAGCAGGTTCCAATCTAACCAGAGCGGGGTCTACGTCTACTACCGTCAGTACTGCCAACACTACGAGCTAGGGCGAGGAGGCTGTGTAATCGGACCAGGTATAATACCCAGCACGACTCATGACATCTTGGATTTCAACCTTTGCTTCGGACAGCGCGGTATCAAGATCTTTCTGGTCGTTAATGTATTCGCCAAGCCTGACACCTAAAATGGGTGCATTGATTTCGCCCCACTCAGGAATGAGCGGACGCCAGTCTTCATTGGCACATTCCAGTTGTTCCAGAATAACGGGATATTCAGGGAAACGGGATTGAAAATCTGTATCTGCGAGGGTCGACAGACGCACCGGGTCACCACCAGCCTCGGCAATTTTGCGGTCGGTTTCTTTGCTTGTCATCCATTGAATAAAGAGAAAAGCCGCTTCCTTACGGGTTGAATTGTTGGGAATTCCCATTGCAAAGCCACCAGTCTGGGCTCCACAGCCAGCTGGGCCATTGGGATGCAACGCATAACCGACGTTACCATCAACCGTCGATTGCTCTGGGTCACGGCTCATGGCGGCGATTTTAAGAGTATCGATGTAAATCGCTGCTTCACCCTGTAGGAACGCGTTGGCCTGTTCCCCAAAACCCCAACTGGTAACTCCTGGCGGTGAGTTGTCGACAATGGCCTTGAGTGTTTCGGTGGCTGCTATCGCCTCGGGGGAGTCAATCGTCACATTCCATTGATCATCAAAGATGTTGGCACCGAACGGGCTTGCATGCAAGAGCCACGCATGGACAATCTGGTGGTTGGAAGCACCACGACTGGTGATACCATACATCTCTTCTTCATTCTCAGTGATGAAAGAAGCTACTTCAAGCAACTCATCATAGGTGGTTGGTACGTCGAGACCATGCTTTTCAAAGATATCTGTACGATAGGCCATGATGCTGGTTTCGGCACCAAAGGGAACCCCATACAACGCATCGGTGGGGCCAGACAGATAGCCTCGGTTGCCCCCAACGACACTCCCGGACTTCACATACGCGGGAATGGGATCGGCTGGGTCATAGTTAGGATTAGCGAGTTTTGCATTGGTAAAGAATGGCGCGAGTTCCGTGAGATATCCTTTGTTGACGTAGTCAGTCTTGTTGAAAACCACCCACGCTACAACATCGTACTCGCCCTGCCCACCTGGCTTGCTCATTTCAAGTATCTGCTTGTCGCGTATATTCTCGTATTGAATAGAGTCGACCTCCACTCTGATACCGGTTTCAGCTTCAAATTCCGGGATGAGCGTTTGGGCATTTTCAAAGTGAGAGAGTGATGGCCAACTCACTACAATCGTTTCGCCGCTGTAGGGAGCATAGGGACTGGTAGAATCCGAGGTAACACTGGTTTCAGTATCTGCTTGCTGAGGCTCTTCACTTTCGGTTGGATTACCTGCTGTTTCGAGAGATTGACCGGATGAGCATGCCATGAACAGGAATGTTGCCAAGACTATCGAGAACAGGGTTGTCGCTACTTGCAGTGTCGATTTTTGCATCTTTGCATCCTTCTTGGTAAGTAAGCAAATTATTGATCTGGGCCTGTGTGATTAAGAGGCCCTCCTTTCGTCACAGGCCGGGATTTTTATGCTGTTCGTCATTGAATATGTGTCTGTATAACAGATTGTACCGCTCTTCAGATCTGTGTAGATCGGGCATGGTTATAGTAGCGCTTTAAAGGGCAAATCAGGTTCGATCACAAAGGCATCATCAAAGCCACGAGGATATTGGTATACCATTTTGTTCTGATCATCTGGATACACATATTTCCCCCCAACCTGCCAGATGAAAGGGGTAAATGTGTATTGCAATCGATCCTTTTTCATATTCCACAGCATCAGTATCTCGTTTGGATCAGCCTGAAAGTTGGTCTAGATATCATGATGAATCGGAATAACCACTTTCGCATGTAAACACTCGGCCATGCGGAGAATGTCGACTGAGGTCATTTTGTCGGTCATGCCGCGTGGGTTTTCTCCAAATGAGGCTAGTGCGACATCGATGCGATGATCATTTCCATGTTTAGCATACCAGTTTGAGTAGTGTGAGTCTCCACTATGATACAGATTGCCGCCCGGCGTTTGTATGAGATAATTGACGGCTTTCTTATCCATGTCCTGGGGCATTTTGTCTTTTAATGTAACCCCTTTTGGTGCGGTTACCAATTCGGTGCGATCAAATGAGTCGAGTACGATGATTTGCGTATCTTTAATCTCAACAATGTCGCCTGGCTTTACCTCGCGACAGCGCTCTTCTGGCACACCCCAACTGGTCCACAACTTGACACAGGTGTGCGGCCCAATAAAGGGGACCGATGAGTCACAATTTTGCATGACAGCTGCGGCAACGTTCGGATCGATATGATCGCCGTGGTCATGGGTGGCGAGTACCGCATCTATTTCGCGGATAGCAAAGGGGTCCAAAACACAGACGGCATTTCTCAGATTTGGCTGGAGCTTCTTGACGCCGATCATGCGTTGATGCTGGTGTTGATCTGCCATCCATGGATTTGACTGTGTTCGTTTGCCACTTTTCACCCAGAGATCAATACAGAGATTTGTGTTTCCTTCAGACTTAACCCAGATGCCAGTGCAGCCGAGCCACCACATTGCAAATGTACCAGGAGCAACAACCGTTTGTTCAATCTCCTCATTAAGCCAGGTACCTCATTCTGGAAAGCTGCTTAGTATCCAGGATTCCCGTGTAATGTCATTGACTTTGCTCATTTCACGACCCTTCTGTCAATTGAGAGGCGAGATGTGTGTAGTCGATATGAACAATTTCTCAAAATTATGAACATATGACCAAAACCATCATGGTCGGCAAATTTTGTCAAGCGCCTATCGAATCTGATTTTCAGTGATATCGATGGTTCTTTTGGGAGGTTTGGGCGATTATTTCGAGTTTGATAGTTCTCTATATTGACGGCAGCAAAAAACGTAGTATATTTTCTCACGAGATTTTGTGCATGTAAGCGAGATTGTGGCTTACTCCATCTCTTGAAGCCTATACCGACAGGATGGTGTTGTAGTGACTCATGAAAATAACAAACTACTGATGCAGGCCGCCAAATTGTACTATACACAGCAACTCACCCAGTCGGAGATTGGTCGCAAACTCAATACGTCACGGTCTACCATATCTCGCTTATTGCAAGAAGCTCGTGACAGAGGTATCGTCAAAATTACTATTGAATATCCGTGGGAGCGAGATGAGCAGATCGAACAGGCCTTGAAACGTGCCTTTGATTTGCGAGAGGTCAGAGTGTTGGCTGGATATGACCAACCTATTGATGAAATTCGAGAAGGCCGAGATCTCTTAGCGGCTGAGTGTATCGATCAGCTTGTTCAGGATGATATGATCGTAGCGATGTCTTTTGGGCGTTCCCTGGCTAGTATGGTTCAACAGATAAAGCCAACACGTCAGGTAAATCTCACAGTTGTACAAATGATCGGTTCTTTAGGAGCGGAAAACCCTCTCCTCGATGGCCCTGATCAGGTCCGTGATCTTGCAAGGGCCTATGGTGGTCAGTATCGTTATTTGCACGCACCGCTCCTGGTAGAGGATCGTCAAACACGCGATCAGCTCATGCAACAGCCTACCGTGTTAGAGCCCCTATCGCTTGCGAGACGAGCAGACTGGCTATTTTAGGGATCGGGGCTTTAGAATCTGACACATCTGGCTTAATCTGGACAGGTTATCTAAATCAAAAAGATCGGCTTTGGCTGCAAAACAAAGGAAGTGTTGGTCATATGTGTGCCCAGCATTACGATACTAATGGTCGATTACTCGATGCTGATCTCAACAAACGCGTTATTGGCATTGGCCTGGAAACATTGCGTAGTATTGATACTGTTGTTGCTGTTGCTGGCGGCCAGGAAAAAGCTAGAGCGATCTTAGGCGCGATTCGTGGTAAATATATTGATATCCTTATTACCGATGATCAAGCTGCCCAGAAGCTTCTGGAGCTTGATACAACCATCAGAACAGGTAATAGAGTTCAGCTATAAAGATGCTCTTGGAAAGAACACCATATGGCTGCAAAAAGTATGTTTCCCATGCTGCTTCTTGGTAAATGACGCCGCCTGACTGAGCTGAGCTCATCAACACATATGTGCAGCAATCTGGTCCAATGTGTCTATTCTGTATGAGTTGATGGGATAGTTGTATGTGCACCACAGATGTGAGTATTCTTGTTACACAGAGATTATACCCCCATACCGAATGAGTACAAACTGTAGTGGCCACTCTGAAAGAGAGTGACCACCATATGTTAAAAATAGTTGTGCGTATCGTTAGCGGTTTGAATTGACATAAAGATTGGTTTTGTCTATATCGGTCTGCATAGACGTAGTCGAGACATTACCAGGTTCATACATACGGAAGTTCCCACTCAAATGCAGCAATGACAACATGTAGAGACAACCATCGTAGTAACGAAATTGTCCTGATGGAATAGGAAGCTCCCACACGTCAGAGGTAAACTCCCATACACGTGGGGTAGTTCCCGCTAGCCCAGCCACAGCGTTCATGGCGATATGCCCCGGCGAGTTTGTGTCACTGCCAAATGGTGTCCCATCCAAATTCCAGCGATTGATGTACTCAGGTCGTTTGGGTCCGAAGAATTCCTGTAGTTGATTTGACCACGTTACCTGGCTGTCGAGCGGAGCCCCGTTCGAGTCGCCCTTCCACCAGGCGTAGTCGACGGCTACGTTGCTGATGGTCCGCCATGAATCGTAGGCATAAATCACACCTGAAGCACAATTTGGAATAGGTGTGCCACTAAAATCGGTACAGTCAGGCATCAACCCATTGGTGCGATTGCCAATGACATCTGTCCAGTAGTTGCGGCTTGCTACGGCTGCATCGGCCCAGAAGGCTCGGTTGGATGCTTTCTGATCATGTCGTGCCCAGAACTCAAAGAAGGCCGGTGTGTGATAAGACGGATCAACATAGGTTGCCGACTGATTGTTGGGCGAAAAGATAATGAGTTTGTTCGAGAGATTGAACAGACTACGGAAGTTATTGGGGCGATTATCAACAAGCATGGCATCAAGAATGATTTGTGCTTCGTTTTGGTAATCGTAGATGCCAGAACCATTGCCCCAGCGACCGGCGGCTAACAAGAGGGCTGTTGCATAATATACTTCGCCGTCAGGAGCAGGGTTTTTGTCTATGGGTTGAAATGTGTCTGGATCAAGTTGCCACGCAAAGTAGCCATCGCGCTGACCAGGGTCGCCACAGTCGAAGTTGTCGTTGGGACACTGCATGTGTGTCTTGGCAAAGTTCCATAGTTTATTGAAGCGTGCCTGATCATTCATTTGTACGGCGATGATCATGCCGTATGACATGCCCTCGGTACGAATATCGTCGTTGAAGACATCCAGAATATAGGCTTTTTCTGCACCAGCCTCATAATACAATCGTGTATCTGATGAGCCGTTTTCAGTGAATATCTCTCTGTAGGCTTCGTCTACCTTGCTCTGAACGGCACTCTGGCTTTGACCCCATTCCGCAAAGAGATTTCGATAATCCCCAGTGAATGCGGCTCCAGAAGATGGGAGCGTTGGTGCAGGTGGGTTTTGTGGTGTTTGTGCGGTTCCTTCGTAATACAGAGAATACTGATTAATCCTGGCATCGCTATTGCCTGTGTCGGTGGACATACGAAATGCCACATCGCGGCTGGCAGCGCCATTTGTAACATCAAAGGAAACAGTTTTTATGACGTTGTTAGTTCCTTGCCACGAAGCAGTTCCTACTTGAACATCATCGACAAAGACATCGACCTGTGCAGTGTTGGCTGTCGTGGATGCGCCCAAAATGTCTATTCTGTAGCGCCCTGGCACATTGGTGAACCCATGATTCGTGTGATATACACCATCACCATTACAATACAGTACAGTGTGCCCTTCACCTATACCAGTACAGGACCCTTCCATATACATCTGTCCAGAGATAAAAGGAGTTGTGTTGACAACTGACTGTGCGTGTGCGGTGGTGAGCGGAATTACTAGGAAAGCGGACAAGAGAAGCACATGGATCGTTGACCTGCATCGTTTGAAACTAAACATAAGACCTCCTTAAAAAGAAACCGTTAAGTGATACCGAACTACATCAGTGTGTACACATTGATTCCCCATTGATTCATTGCGTCATTCTGTACGGTCACCTCATCGATCCAATGGGCCTTGCCTATATGCCTCCTACATCGT
>JBCDFA010000175.1:0-15276 GCA_039178835.1 Chloroflexota bacterium | reverse complement strand
TGCACTTTGGGGAAATCTGGATCGTCCTCGTACTTCGAGCGAATGCTCAGGAAGGTTGAGTCGTTATTGATGGGATCGCCAGTGCCCATGGTGCCGGTCCAGCCGCTGGGAACATATACAGGATCATTGAAGCGTTCAAAATCTTCGCGCACTTCAGGTGCTGAAACGCCCTTATCCGTGCGGTATTCGCTCCACATCCGGTCGATGAGTTCTTTCGCCATGGTTTGTGACTCGACATCCTGTGTATCCCACTGCTTGGTTCCAGCGCTGTAGTACATCAGTGTTTTTGCATAGGCTGCGGTAACACCAACATCCTGAGTCCAATCGGTAACCTCGACACGTAGGTCGGCATTGTCACCTGGGTTGTCGGGGTCCCACGTATCCGGTTCGCCACTCCAAGCCAGAGTCGCAGGAATCTCGTAAGTCCCATCTGCAAGCAGATTGGTGTTTTCCATGGCCCATGGAACCCATTTATCGAGAATGGTCTTGGCGCGCTCGTTGCCGGTCAGGTAGTAGTACTCAGCGACACGCTGGACAGACCATGCCTGGAAGCCAAACCACTGGTTGCTGGGTGGGTCATGGTAGACGGGTTTTTTGTCGTAGTACATTCCATAGAAGGTGCTCTTACCAGCAGGTGGTTCGGCATAGCGTCCCTGCCAACTGTTCGTTGCACCACCAGCAATACCACCATCAGCCGATTGGAGCCACTGATAGAACTCCATCTGACGTTCAAGGCTGTTGGCCCAGTCGGTCTTTGCACTCGGCGATTGTGGCTCGAACTCAGGAACACTGCTCAGTACATAGGCTGCAACCGGATTCTGATAGCCAAAGTGGCTAAAGCTTGACCCGATGCGCCACGCCCATCCAGCAGAGATATCAGTTGCACCACCCCAGGAGTAGTACCACGAAAGCAGATAGTGCATACTCTCTTTGCTAGTTCCCGGTGTGCAGTTTTCGCTGGTACAGCCACCAATCTGCTTGAAGTACTTGTCGAACATCGCATAGCGGAGGTAGTCGCCCATCTTCGCCGATTTATCGACCAGATCATCAACAATGGGTGAGCCGCCCTGCTCATCCGCCCACTGCTTGGCCCAATAGATCGCCTGAACGGCACGTGCATCGGCATCAGGAGCGTTGGTGTAGCGCCACTGTTGTGCATAGTTGGCGTCGCCCGTGAAGAGATCGAGGAAGCCATTTGGGCCACCGCTGCTAAAATCTTCCCAGGATGGATGCGGTACGGTTTCCCAGACAGACTCTTGAGGTCCACGCTGGAAGGTGTTGATATAGGATGGAGCGGTCGTGCCATCGCCTCGGCTGCCGTATTCATACCAGTTGTCTACGTCCAGCAACCAGTGCATACCGTAGATATCGGCAGTGCCATAGGTTGATTGTAGTTCATCGGCAATGGGGTCCTGCCCAACCGGAACACCAAAATTTAATTCTGAGGGATATTGATCGGGCTCGTCCCACTCAGCAGCGTAGCTTGCGGGACTCGAAGGATCATAGAAGCTATTGGTTGGTTGATCCTGAACAGTTGGAATAATATAGGTTTCCATATTCTCCCAGGCATCAGCCAGTGGTTGCCAGTCACCAGTTACGCGACCGTACATCGCCTCAAGCCAGAGCCAGTAACTGTAGGCTTCGCTGGTGGTCTCGTGGCCATGATCCGGTGCCTCGACGATCAAGGTTTCGATGGAGTGATATGGAATACCTTGAGAACTGAAGTAGCCATTGGCTGGATCTTTAATCTCACCATAGAGTTCCAGGAAGCGCTCCGTGTACTCATCGTCGACTGGCGGTAGTGTTGGTGTTGGTGCGACAGGTGTGGGTGTCACAGGTGTGCTTGTTGCAGTTGTGGTTGGAACAACGGTGTTGGTTGGAGTGGTGGGTGTTTCTGTTGGATTACCTCCACCACCATTACATGCAGTTCCATTCAAAGAAAAGTTGGTAGGACTACCGTTGGTGCCAAAGTAGGTTCCCTGGAAGCCAAATTCGGCGGTGCCACCATTGGGAATAGTGCCATTCCAGCCACCGTCTGTCACGGTGATGGTGGTGCCCTCCTGGGTGATGGTGGCATTCCAGCCATTACTGACTTCCTGGCCATCGCCGAAGTCCCAGGTAAGGGTCCAGCCGTCGATAGCGGGACCATTGTTGGTAATAGTGACATTGGCCACAAAGCCGGTGTTCCATTCATCGCGTATCTCATAATCGACGCTACAGCTGGCTGCTGCAACGTATGGTGTACCGATGTAGCCCATAGTCATAATGAGCAGGAGTGCGACTCCTATCATAATATTGCGATACGAACGTGGGAATTTCATAACTTTCCTCCTCATCGTGATGTGTTGTTTCGCATAGATCCACGATGAATAATAAGTATGATGTACGTCCTTGTCCTTAGACGCGCGATCTTTATGAAAGTTGCGAACCCTGTCCTGATACAAACCTGATTTCATTCTGACAGCGCTACATAGCTGTCTAAAGCCTGTAGAGATGGTTAATCATAATTCCCATCTCTACAGGAACAGTATTATGATGAACTACAACCTACGCCATTCAGTGTGAATTCTGTACCAGTCCCGTTTGTCCCAGTATGGGTTCCCTGGAAGCCAAATTCGGTGGTGCCGCCATTGGGAAGGGCTCCATTCCAGCCACCGTCCGTCACAGTAACGGTGGTGCCTTCCTGCGTGATGGTGGCATTCCAGCCATCACTCACTTGCTGGCCATCGGCGAAGTCCCAGGTGAGGGTCCAGCCGTCGATAGCGGGACCATTGTTGGTAATGGTGACATTGACTACAAAGCCGGTGTTCCATTCATCACGTATCTCATAGTCAACGCTGCACTCCGCATCTGGTGGTGTGGTGGCAGTTGGTGTGACAGGTGTCGGCGTTACTGGGATTGGTGTGCTGTCCGGCGGTGTGGTAGCGGTCGGTGTGACAGGTGCTGGTGTAACTGGATTGTCGCCCGGTTCACCTCCAAAGATTTTGTCACCATCATCGTACAATGGTATATTGGCGGCTTTTACTGGTGGTGCACCTGGTGTGGTAGCGATACCATCGTAGGACCAGTCGTTTGCCGGGTTCCAATCACCACTACTTGCGATGCGTACCTGCACCTCTTTCTTATGGGCTGATTGACCACCAGGGTAAATCTTGGTTCCAGTACAATCGACGGTGACGTAGTAGATGTTGCCTGACCACTGCGTGGGACCAGTTGGATCAGTACATTGATTGAAGGCAGAACTCAGGGTAATCATATCAGGTGTCACACCTGGCTCGAGTGTAAAGAAGTAGCGGAATGACAGCTTGTCACCCATGCGAGCTGGCCAACCGGATCGGTTATTGATAACGGCTTTGATTTCAGTGAAATTTGTACCCGATGCATTGACACTGGCCTGCACAAACATCTCATCGTCAGGTGTGACTGATGGTGGGAAGTTGTTGACAGGTGATCCGCCAAACTCCTGGTACATGCGTGCCAGCGCTCCGGTAAAGGCTGCATTGTAGTCGGTAGCAACTTCATTCTGAACAAAATCGTCACGTTTATCCACATAACTGTCATCGCTGCTGGGTCCACCTACCAGTGCACCGTACAGGGTATGGCGTTGTTCTTCAGGGTTGTTTATGCTATCGGTCCAGGACCCGTGTGATGTGCGGTGGTGTGGCTTCGTGGGTGGATTGTTCCCAAAGCCAACGACGTAGCTGCGGTTTTCTGCGTTTGAACCAAGCATGTAGTCGATTTGGTTGACTGCAAAGTCGCGATAGCGGGCTTTCTTCGTCGCATCTGTCAACCAATCACTGTAGACAAATGCAATAAATGATGTGTTAGCGGAATACCGCAGGGCACCCCACTGATCGAGCCATGCTAAACCACCTGGTGTATAGGTGATACGTTCGCCATCATATCCATCAGTCCAGTAGTCGAGCCAGCGTTCTGCATCTTCTTTATACTCATCTTTGTCAGTAAGTGTGGCAAGCAGAACATACGAACCGTAGGATTTATCATCCCAGGCATGAGTCCATCGATACGACTTAAGTGGAGATTGTGGTTCTGTGTTAAGGTTATCGTAGTATTCTTCTGCTTTGGCTAGATATGAATTATCGCCGGTTGCTTTGTACAGCCAGATAGCACCCCAGACGAGTTCATCGTTGTAGCCACTCCATGAATTGTAGAACTGTGTCGCATCAGTAATACAATCAGAATATTTGCCGCGATAGGTATCAGCAAAGTCGTAGAGTTGTTCAGCGTGGGTAAGTAAGGTGTTGGCATAGGTTGGGTTGGTTGGTTCAAAGACTATGGATGCGGCTGCAAGGGCAGCAGCGGTCTCACCAGCCAAGTCAGATCCTGGGCAGGTTGCGGTGATCTTGTAGGAGGGTCGCTCCATCTGCATCACTTCCGCTGCTCCCCACCATGCGTGATCAACATTACCGGCGCCTACTTGCCCATAGAATTCATTTGGTGCGGTATGGGCTTTTATGAAGTAATCTGTGGCCCATTTGAGGTTGTTGAGCGCGTATTCAAGTTGTCCGGTGTCTTCATATGCATCACGGTATTCAACCATGCCCCAGGCCAGCATTGTGGTAGTTGCGGCCATAGGAAAGCCGAATTTGACATGATCGCCTGCATCGTACCAACCACCAGTGAGATCTTCGCCGACATCCGCACCATCATTTAATCCAGAATCGCCACGCCAAGCAACTCGGTTGTCAGTTGGAAGTTCCCCTGAGCGTTGTGCATCATAGAAGTAGATTGATTTCTGAAGCGCTTCGCCGTAGTTATAGTCTGGTGCTGCACGTGTATCGGTGGTAGGGAGTGTGAAAAATGAAGCAAGGAGCAAAATTGGTAGTATCAAGAAGCTGCTGCGTACAAGCATACGCGATGGTATGTGAAACATTGCAAGACCTCCTTTGTCCAGAAATACATCCTCGTATCATAGTATTTATGTTCCCAAACCTCCCCTTTACCATCTTCCCGTATATAATGAGACGAAAACATTGGAAGATGACACAGACGACATCTCTATTACCAAGAGCGGATACGTATTGTTCTGTTTCTTTTTATATTTCCTTTCTGATTAAATTAAAATGTAATTACCATTATATCTTAAAATTGACAATAATTGTGACGAAATTGTGGCATTTTGATAAGTAAATGAAAGAATGTACCTAAAAAGAGTATTTATATGCAAAATAAGCAATAATCGAAAGTATTAGTTAATCTAGAAGAACGATAAATATGTAATGAATGAATTAAATAAAAAATTTTTATGATTTGATTACATAACCACGACCCCAGACAGTATTTACGTAAGTGCTTTTTGATTGTGTTCCACCTAGTTTCTTGCGAATTCTTTTTATGACAGTCCGTAATGCATCATCACCAATAACCTGATCGGTACCCCAAATTGCATCTAAAAGCTCTGTATTTCGGACGATTTCACCGGATCTCTGTGCAAGATAGAGTAAGACATCAAATTCACGTTTCGTTAGATGTAGTTCTTGATCACCCTTCCATGTTCGTTGTGTATCGATATCGAGAGTGATATCTCCCGTTTTAACATAATTGAAGTCGCTTTTGAGTGCTTTCATGGTATTTTTGTTTCTTGATGATACTTGATACTACAAAAAAATTAATTGAATCAATCGATATTATAACCTACATAGACTACTTTTGATTAACATAGCCATTAAAATTATATCACGATACAAATGTGAGCCTACATGGTCCATAAAACGCACGCTACCTAAGATTGCGCAAAAAATGTCTTTTGAGCACTTTAAAGCAATAAATATATTCTATTTCGCATGTCTTTTTTGTTTAGTTGCAGTGCGCCACTTACTTACACCAGCGACTTACCTGTATTGATTATGTTTGTTGTAATAATATCTCGATACCATAACGCACTATCTTTTAGTACATACTCCTGCATAGTGTAATCGATCCAAATAATGCCAAAACGTTGTGTATATCCCTGTTCTCATTCAAAATTGTCTATAAGTGACCAAACAAAGTAGTCTACGAGCGGCAATACATCTTCTTCCTACAAGAGTTGGAGTGTTTGTGCCTCGTTTGGCATAAACCGCATAGTGATTTGCAGAGTGTCAGTATCATAGTTACTAGTCTTGCCAGTTATGTTAGGGGTATTAGCAGTTGGGCTACCACCACATGCAGCTGAGCGTATAGCGCATATTGCGATAAGGGTTAGGAACGGTGTTATTCGTTTCAACATGGATTTACTCCTTTGTAAGTCACGACATAAGATGAAACAGGTTAGTTTGGTGTAACACCTTTGGTTAAAACATATATCGTAACAAGATATGTTACTCACGTTTTCTTCCACGTAAGTGTTTCCCAATCAACTCCTTTTCTGTATAGTCTTATGGGTGTTTGCACCACATGAGTCCCGAATAACCAAGCTAGTAGGCAGCCGAACCGTAGCTGGTTGGTGCTCTTGTGGGTATTTCAGATGTTTAATCAGAATATCAACGGCTGAGGTCCCCATCTCGGTGATCGGCTGATGCATTGTCGTAAGTGGTGGGGTGGTGTAAAGTGATGACGGTAAATCATCAAAACTTACCAATGCGATATCTTCTGGTACTTTGAAACCTGCTTCGTGGATTGCTCGCAATGCGCCAAAGGCCATCGTATCACTGGCTGTGAACAATGCTGTGGGCCTGTTGGCTTGTGCAAGTAATTGCTCAGTTGCGTGGTACGCTCCCTCCTGTGTGAAGTGACCTTCAACAATAAGTTCGGGAGCGATCCCAATACTTGACTCAAGCAGGGCCTGTTTATAACCATTTAAGCGATCTTGTGCTGCTGCCATCTGTAATGAGCCAGTGATCGTTGCGATACGTTGATGTCTTAGTGCGATAAGATGCATCACCGCATGATAGGCTCCCTCACGATTGGCCACATCAACCGTGCTAATGTTCTGAAAATAGGGATGATTCCCGATCAGTACAAGCGGAACACGGTCTTTAATAAGGAGCGGCAGGAGCGGGTCATCAATATCACTTGAGAGCATAATGACGCCATCAAAGTGCCTCCCACGCAGGATGCGGTTGTGAAAGCTCTGCTCCATATTAGCGGTCAGCATGGAGAGCATCAAGAAATACCCATGAGTTGCGCATGCTTCACTAATCCCCTGAATAATGCTGGGAAAAAAGGGATCATCAAAAATAAAAGCCGCACTGCGTGGTATGAGTAGCCCAATAACGTCGGTACGGCTACTTGCTAAACTACGCGCTGCAGCCTGTGGTGTATAGTTGTATTCTTGAATCACCTGAAGCACCCGATCTCGCACCTGTTGACGAACACTGGGGTGGTTGTTCAAAACACGTGAAACAGTCGAACGAGAGACGTTCGCAATTTCTGCAATTTGTTCGATTGTGAGTGATGATGACATAAGTAAGGTGTCGTTCTAACTTATCAGCACAAAGGAGGAATGAGAATGATCTCTGTGGATGTTGCTGAAAAACTAAGTTCCAGTCAGTAGAAAGTAAGATCATCTGAGTGACCACAGCATAGAATGAATGATCGGTTCCTTCCTCAGAGCGCCTACAGTTTTTTTGGGAGCGCTCCCAAAATATAGTATGGTTGGTAGCATTTGTCAACCCCTGCAGATGAAATGACGATTGTAACTTGGCTACTTATAGGTAAAACGATAGTGGTAGAAGCGCTTCTAATACTTTCTTCCAGCTATCCTAAAGTAGAGGTTTTACAGTTTTGGCATCACCTACAGTGTGATTTAACCGTAATTATTTTTGCTTCGAAGTGAATATAGTATCAATTCAAGCAGTTGTGTTGAAAAGAAAAATGATCGGTAGTAGGCGGCTATATTCAACCAAGTAATAATTAAGGAGCTAAACTCAGGACTTGAACTACGTTTAGACCTGTTGTGGTATTTCAACAGGTTGTCAATAGAATCGCCGAATACGCCAATAGTCCGTGGTATAATCGTGCACCATGAACAACTATTCATACTATCGGCTTTTCATTGCAAGTACTGCGCTTGCACTGTGTACATTGGTTTTTCTGGTCGGATGTGCTGTTGCTTCGACACCTGAGGCAACCTCCACGCCGGATCTCCCTACCCCAACACCGCTACCTCGTGGCGGAACGCTGACGGTTGGCTTGTCTAATGATGTTACGGATCTTCGCCCTTGGCAACCGCGCTCACGGAGCGAGGAGCATTCTATTTCATTGTTGTACAATGGTCTGATGTACCTCGATCCACAGCTTCGACCCCAACCGGATCTTGCTGAGGATTGGTTTGCCTCTGCTGATGGGCGCTTGATTACCTTTACTTTGCGTTCCAATGTCGTATGGCATGATGGGGCGCCCTTCTCTGCTGACGATGTTGCCTATACGCTGAATGCGTTACGTGAGTTGTCACCAACAACGGCATTATTGGCTGATTTTCAGCGTATTCAAGAGGTGTCAGTTCCTGCCTCAAATACAGTAGTGCTTTCTCTAACAGAGCGTTATGCCCCCATTTTTAGTAGCTTGACTGTTCCGATCTTACCACGCCACATATTGGAAGATATGGATATTAGTGAAGTAGACTTCTGGGAAATTCCCGTTGGGACTGGACCATTCCAGTTTGCTGAACGCCGAGAAGAAGAATCCACAGAATTTACGGCTAACCCTGCTTTTTTTCGTGGTCAGCCGTTACTTGATCGAGTTGCATTAGTTGTTGCACCAGACCCAGAAGTGATGTCAGAAGCATTGATTGATGAGCAGTTGTTATTGGCAGAACCAACCTGGGATGATTCTCGTTCAGTATTGCAGGACGCAGTCGGCCTTCGTACTGAGAGTTATCTGGAGAATGGCTACTATTTTATGGCTTTTAATGTCCGTTCGGGCCGCCCATTTGCAGATAGAGAAGTTCGTCAAGCACTGGGTCAAGCAGTTGATTGGCCACAACTTATTGATGAAGTTACGGATGGTCAAGGCCGGCCTATTGCGAATAGTGCTGTACCAGAATCATGGGCTGATTTTATCCAACCAGTTACAGAAACCGTTGATCTAGAACGAGCAACTGACTTGCTCGATGAAGCTGGATGGATTGAACCATCTGAGGGAGAGATTCGTGAGCGTGAGGGTGAGCTTCTTGAGGGATTTTTGTTTGTACGAGGCGATGATCAACGGCGCGTGGAGGCAGCTGAGATGATCGCTGATGCTGCAGCAACCATTGGTATGAGTATCACTGTACAGCCAGCCGATTTTGATACAGTCATTGAGTCGAAGTATTTGCCACCATATGACTTCGATCTGTTACTCGGAAGCTGGAGTAACGGTGCTGGCGATCAAGATTTTGCAGATTTTCGCTTCTATGATCCAGACGATTTTGCCCTGTTTCATAGCTCACAAATTAATCAGGGTATTGAAGATACGCGCCCAGTACTGAATATCGGTGGGTTTGAGGACACTTCATACGACAACCAGGCCGCCGCTGCATATCAGTTGTATGATCTGGAACAGCGAGGGCAGGCGATTCGGCTTGCTCAGGAACGTATTGCTGAGGAGTTACCATACATTTTCCTATGGACAGATCGTATACCTGTTGTGCTCAACGAAACGGTTACTACATTGGATGGACCAATCAATATTAGTACACCTCTCTACTTTCACAATATTGAACGCTGGTATATTCAGGATAGTACAGCAAATTAGTGGTGTAATGGAGATGTCTCTGCAAAAAGAACGACGGGGCGTTGTTAGCCTCGTCGTTGTTGCAGTACCATAATTGTCTCTAAGAAGCACTACTTGTCATTCACAGCTGGGTAGCCATTAGTGTCATCATACCCCATTTTTATCCATCCCTTTTGGATGGCAAAAATGACAGCCATCGTGCGGTCATTGACTTGGAGTTTAGAGAGGATAGAAGTAATATGATTTTTAACTGTCTGTCCACTGATTGATAACTCGTTAGCGATCTCTTTGTTTGAGAGCCCACGTGCAATACAGTCGAGTATCTCTATTTCACGAGATGTAAGCGGGGCAAACAAGGCATTTGTTTGTTGGTCTTCTGTTGCTGCTAACTCGCGGAATTGGTGCAGAACGCGGGTTGCGACATGTGGTTTTGCAAGCACACTATCATTGATAAGATAGCGACCACGCCCCACTTCGCGTATCATCCGAATGAGCGCATCTGGGTGGACATCTTTAGATGAATATGCAGCAGCACCAACTTTAATGGCCTGAAAGAGCTGGTCATCATCTTCATATACACTCAAAACAATCATCCCAATACGTGGATCGCGTCGTTTGATAACACGTGCGACTTCTAACCCATTAAGACCAGGTAAATTGATATCCATGAGCACAACATCTGGTAGGAGGCGTTCTGCAAGTTTGATAGCTTCCTGTCCATTTTCTGCCTCTCCAACGACAGACATGTCGCTGGCTTCTTCCAGACTCCAGCGAATCCCCTGCCGAAAGAGCGGATGATCATCAATAATCAATACACGAACCTTGTCGGTCATGGTACTATCCTCCCGACAATGCATAACCAGTTATCGAATACAACTATCATTTTGACCATAACATGTGTAACCGATGGAGCGCTAAGTGAGCGACAATGTGACCGAGACCTCGGTTCCATGTCCAGGACGTGATGCAACCGTTAATTGAGCTCCAATAAGCTCGGCGCGTTCACGCATGCTCATTAATCCCCAACTACTACGACCTGTGCGCCTGGCAACTTCATGCACATCAAACCCCGGTCCATCATCCCGAACCGATAGATGGAGTGTGGCTTGCCGATGTAGTATACGAATGATGATGGAGGCATCACGCGCATATTTGTGTGCATTTTGTAGGGCTTCCTGCACGATACGATACAGCACAATTTCTGACTCGATTGGTAATCGTGGTGCATCCTCTGCTTCAAACTTGACCCGTGTTCCATATGCCTGCGTATAATTTCGGATATAGTCTTCTATGGCAACAGCAAGTCCATACTCTTCGAGCTTCCCAGGCCGTAGGTCAGCAATAAAACGTCGAACTTCGACAAGCCCTTCTTGGGCGGCAGATCGTAGTCGTTCAAGCGCAGTGGGCAATCGATCAAATCTCTGTTGCTGCATTTGACTATGGCATGTTTCTAACATCATCAAAGAGTTGGCTAAAACCTGTGCTGGGCCATCGTGGACTTCACGAGCTAACCGAAGCCGTTCTTCTTCACGACCATGAATGACTTGGGCGCGCAGAGCAAGCTTCCAGGGATCATCATTTCCACTTTCAGCTGCACCAGTAAGCGCACCGCTACTCATCTCAATCTGACTAATGAGTTGTTCAAGCTGTTTGAGGGCGTGTTGATTTGTACGTATCTCATCAACTAACGTGTCACAACGAGATCGTAAATCTGTTTCGCGATGCCCAAGTGAAGTGGCACTAAAACTGCGACGTTCAACAGCCATCCGATGTTGGACGCTGACTTCATCGAGTTGACGCTGTTCTTGGCGCAATGTTGCATCAAGCAACTCGCCTTGATGTCGTGTACGATCTGCAAGTTGACATAATTGCTGTAGATGGTTAGCAATAATGGTGTGCGCTTCCTGCAATGTTTGTGATAAGTCGGCGCTCACTGTAACTCCTACCTGCGTCAAATATGGTTAAACAGTTAAAGTATAGCACAGGCATACCCCTATCACAAGGGTTAGGCTATTGCTAACTTGTTACAATAGTGACACGAAAATAACCATAAGGTACTACTTTTATGTAATAGTGATAACCATAGACCAACAGGCCTATCTATCTATACGACGCCATAACTGGAAGAGGGAGATCTGCCAGTTATAGATGTCAATGTTGAGCGATGCCTTACAAGGTCAATATTTTAAGACACAGAGGTAGGACGTATATGGAAGAAGTATGAAGCAAGCCCTATTCATTCAATACCTTCAGCCCTTGTTTTGCCAAAATAGGGCGGTTGTTGGGATGGGTAATGTAGCCATATAATTCCTGCACTGCGCGTGGAGCCCCCCGCTCTCGTGAACGTAGGGCATACCATTCTTGTTGTAGATGGACTCCTGCCAACGTTACTACACCTGTATCGCGTCCCCGTGGTACCCGTGATTGCGGAACAAATGCAATACCAACGCCATCACGAATAGCCTGTATAGTTAACGTAATACTATCAGCCTCCAACGCAACATCGATATCGGTTACTCCAACACCCCGACGACGTAACCCATCATCAATGATTCGTCGTGCGGTTGTGCCACTGCGTGGTAGGATGAAGGTCTGACCGCGTAGTGCTCCTGGGGCAATTTGGTCCTCTTGTAGAAATGGATGGCCCCGAGGGGCAAGCAGAATGAGTGCCTCGGCACCCAGCAATTGCGACTCCCACCCACGTCGTCGTTGCTGTTCTTCCAGCAGGAGAATATGAATCTGACGCGTCGTGAGCCACTCTAATAAGGTCTCAAGTGAACCAATCGTGGTAGTCACCGAGATAACCGGAAACTGGCTTCGAAATCGTGCCAGCAGAGGTGGCAGGAGACGTTCACCACTTGAGGGAGTGCATCCCACAGTGACATGCCCACTCACCTGCCCTCGTAATGCGCGGATATTTTCTTCGGCCCGTTGAGCAAGATCTAACATCTCACGTGCCGTGTCGATCAGTTGTTCACCGGCATGGGTTAGTTGCATATGCTGACCGACGCGCCGAAAGAGTCTCACGCCATCCAGCTGGCTTTCCAGAGCACGTATATGTTGGCTTACTGCTGGTTGTGACATGTGCAGGCTTTCTGCTGCTGCACTATAGTTGCCCGTTTCTACAACTGCCACAAAGGTACGGAGATGAAGTGTATTTAACATAACCTAGCGACATATCTTAATATCTATAGCTTATCTATGGCGTGGTGTTTCATTCCATATCCCGTACACCCCACCCTTGCCATCTGCATGCGTTATACGTGTACCCTTTCGATGGTCGAAAATGCAGCCGATCATGGCACCGTATCCTACTCGTGAGTAATCGAATGTTGCAAGTTCCGCCAAGACAGATGGTATCGAAAGAGAGAGGGCTGATACACATATTCCACTAGACATCATACCATATTCTCTATGATACACGCACGTAATGCACTTGCATGAATGGTGTTTCATGAGTACTATGGAATAGTATGTTTTGTGCCAAGCGGCGCTGCTGGTGCCGGCAGCGCTTTTTGTATGCTTTGAATTCCAGGAGAAAAGATGTATGATAGCTGATACTGAGATGGGTGATATCCTTAAAGTGGCTTGCACGATTGCCATTGTGGGCCTGAGTAACAATACTAACCGCCCTTCCTTTGCAGTCGCACAGTTTCTTCAGCAAAAGGGGTATAGGATCTTACCTGTAAACCCGAAGCTACAGAGACCTGTGCTAGGTGTGCAGCCATACGCAAGTTTACACGATATCCAAGGGCGGGTTGATATTGTTGATGTGTTTCGTCGCTCAGAATTCATACCAGAAATTGTTGAGGATGCAATAACGATACAAGCAGGTACAGTATGGATGCAGTTGGGTATTATCAATGAAGAGGCAGCGCTCCGAGGCCATAAAGCAGGTATCAATATAATTATGGATCGCTGTATTGCAATTGAGTATCGGCGTTTGTCTCGTTATGGGGAAATGGATTTGGTTTCATAGGTATTTGCAAAATGGTATGTATTGCTTTGGGTGGAAGATTGTATGATTTATCACATGGCGGTACATTGGCCATACAAAAAGACCGTGTCTGTAGACACAGTCTTTCTCACACAATGGCTGGGGAACAGGGACTCGAACCCCAACTACCTGAGCCAGAATCAGGCGTTCTACCGTTAAACTATTCCCCAATAGTTTTTTGTCTCGGGTGGTGCCGAAGGTGGGATTCGAACCCACACGAGGTCACCCTCACTACGCCCTGAACGTAGCGCGTCTGCCAGTTCCGCCACTTCGGCAATACGAACTATGAGGAATTCCTCACAGCAGTCGGCATAATACTATACAGAAATGGGTTTGTCAAATAGTGTCAATGGTTTCTCTACGTGTCAGACACAAAGATACAGTGTGTAATTGAAGGAGAGGATAAATCTAAATTAGTTTGCTTTCGCAGTATTTATGATTAAATATTAATAAAAAGTTGAAATGCATAGTTTGGTATGATATCCTCTTGAGGTAGCAATCTTGTATTGTTCATATGTTGACAAATGGTTGTTGGTTGCTCTAACCTCATAACAACCTATTTCTATCTGAAAGGAACCGTAGTCCATGTTGGTTGTGATGCAAGCAAATGCGACAGAAGAGCAGATTCAATATATATGTGAAGTGGTAGAGGAGCTCGGCTATGCACCACACCCGATGCCTGGCCCTACACGAACAGCTATCGGAATAACAGGAAATCGTGGTCCTGTGATCGGTGCTGAGCGCCTCTCACTCTTGCCTGGTGTTCATGAACTGATCCGCATTACTGCACCATATAAACTAGTCTCGCGTGAATTTCACGAAACCGATACTATCGTCCACGTTGGTGACGTACCGATTGGTGGGTCTGCGGTTGCTGTAATCGCTGGACCATGTACAGTGGAAGATCGTGAACAGGTATTGCAGGTGGCACAGGCTGTTCATGGTGCAGGAGCAGTTATCTTGCGTGGCGGTGCCTATAAACCCCGTAGTTCGCCGTACACATTTCAGGGGCTTGGCGAAGAGGGACTTCAATTGTTACGTGAGGCTGGGAAACTGACAGATATGCCCATTGTAACAGAGGTTCTGGATACGGAAACCTTGCCTTTAATACTGGAGTATGCCGACATGCTACAGATCGGGGCACGCAATATGCAGAATTACACCTTGCTCAGAGCTGTGGGACGAACAAGCCATCCAGTATTGCTCAAGCGTGGATTGTCCGCCACGATCAAAGATCTTCTTTTAGCCGCCGAGTACATTCTCGACCAGGGTAATGGCAATGTTGTGTTGTGTGAACGCGGTATCCGCACCTTCGATGATAGCGCTCGTTTTACGTTGGACTTAGGTGCAATTCCGACTATCAAACAACTCTCACACTTACCTGTGATTGTTGATCCCTCACATGCCATGGGACGTGCTGATCGGATTATTCCACTTGCGCGTGCAGCTATTGCTGCTGGTGCGGATGGTCTGATCGTTGAAGTCCATCACAATCCACCGTATGCGCTGTGTGATGGCGAGCAAGCACTCGTACCAGACAGTTTCGAGGAAATGATGTATCACGTGGGGCGTGTTGCTGCGGCTGTTGACCGTAATCTTGTTACGTCCAGAAATACATAGCAAAC
>JBCDFA010000174.1:0-15374 GCA_039178835.1 Chloroflexota bacterium | reverse complement strand
GCCCAAATGTGCAACAAGCAGCTATTCGAGCACTAGCGCCGTTATTGGGAGAGCATGTCGATCTGCACCAGTCGATTCAAGCCCGGCTCACCGATAACAGCCCAAATGTGCAACAAGCGGCCATAAGTGCCCTGGCCCCGCTGTTGGGAGCGCATACCGACCTGCGCCAAACTATTAGCGGCTTCCTCGCTAACGATGCTAACTGGCAGGTTCGGCGAGCAGCCATAAGTGCCTTGGCCCCCCTCTTGCCTGACCATCCTGACCTGCACCAGTCGATTCAAGCCCGGCTCACTGATGATGACGCAGATGTGCGAGAGGCAGCCATTAAAGCCCTAGCCCCTTTGTTGGCTGACCATGCCAATCTTCAACAACTCCTGCTTGATTGCCTCACTGATACTGATACAGATGTACGAGCCGCTGCAGCACAGGCTATTGCTGGTATTGTTACGATTGAGTCAAAATATGCCAATATGCTTTTTGACATCCTATCACAGGTGCAAGATAGTCGACCACTCATTAATGAGCAGAAAGGCGCAGAAGTTTTGGCTACCAACCTCGGATTACTTGCAGTTTCTTCCAAAGAATGGCGTGCCTATGTCATCGAGCAACTCTCAGACTTTGACTGGCGTAGACGGGCTGCTGCTGCCCAGGTGCTGGCTGCAGCTGGGAAGGAAGCCGTTGAGGAGGCACTTCCACAGTTGCTCCAATCACTTGAAGATTATCGTGGCCCGGAGGCATGGCGTTCGCATATCGCTACAGCAGAACTGGTTATCAATGACGATGCTTTCTGTGATCGAGCTATCGAACTGCTGGTAAGTAAGCTGGATTATGGCGTGGATTTTGTTTTCCCGTTGCGCTATGCCGAGGAGATGCGGAAGGAAGCGGCACTAGCGCTTGGTAAGCTCAAAGCCGTTGATCGTCGCGAGGATGTGGCACAGCGTATCGCAGCGGTGCTGGCGAGTGGCCGCGAACGCAACCCCAAAGTCCTTGATGCGTTGTTCAGTGCGCTGAGTTCGCTGGTGGCTGCGCCGGAGACAGAACAGCAAACAATCTAACACAGAGACACAAAGGAGCAGAGGCGCAGAGAAGATTAGGGATTAAGGGTTAACTGACTCGCTTATCGTAAAGATGTAGCGGCGGTTTGTAACCGCCGTATTTGTTTAGTTGAAAGAGTAGAGAGGAAGAGGGGTTAAGGGTTAGAGGTTAGCGCTTTCGTGTGGTGGGAGGTTGTCCCATACACTGATCGCTTGAGATGATGTTGTGTGTCCCATCGATGATCCCTGCCACCAGAATCCCTTGCGGGTGCCCAGGGTGCAACGCCTGGGCCGGGGAGCGCGAGGGTGGCGGCCCACCCTCGTAGAAAACCCAAACCAGATGGTGTACCACAGAGGGACAAACGAGAGCGACAGATCGGCGGATGGGTTGCCTTCGACAGGCTTAGGCAACGGAGCGGTGATGGCGTGATGGAGCAGAGAGCGACTGAGCGGAGAACAAGGTAACACAGAGACACAAAGGAGCAGAGGCGCAGAGAAGATCAGGGGTTAAAAGCTAACTGACTCGCTTATCGTAAAGGTAGCGGCGGTTCGTAACCGCCGTATTTAACGCACAGAGGTGTAGAGACAAACAACGAGACCGTAGGCTGTTAGCCATCCACCCGCCCGCCGCTCAAGCAGCGGGCTGAGAACGTGGCCTGCTCAAGCAGGCAATAGGTCTTTATTGTGAGGTAGACCAAGGTATAGTGTACATGGCTAATCCACAACCCATCACGGCTCGTGGCAGCACAGCCAAATACGCATCCACGTAACATTTTAGCCCTGAGGCATCCGCCTTCTGCATGGCAATTACCACCCAAGCTACGTGCGGGTTCCCAGGGTGCCACGCCTGGGCCGGGGAGCGCGAGGGTGGCGGCCCACCCTCGTAGAATAACCATTTATAAACACCAAGGGACAGAAACATAGAGGGAATGGGACATGGAGAGCATGTTGCCTTCGACAAGCTCAGGCAACGGAGCGGGTACGATGTGCTGGGTTAGCTGATTTGCCTGACACAAATGTAGCGGCGGTTTGCAACCGCCGTATTTAACGCACAGAGGCGCAGAGACAAACAACGAGACCGTAGGCGGTGGCCATCCACCTGCCCGCCGCTCAAGCAGCGGGCTCCGAACACAGCCTGCTCAAGCAGGCAATCGGGTCTTGTTGCTGGTAAAAACAAAACATAATGTGGATGGCGGATTCAAAACCCATCACGGATTGTGGCAGCAGAACAGAGAGAAGCAAACACGCAATCACGTCGCATTTTAGCCCTGAGGCATCCGCCTTCTGCATGGCAATTACTACCCAAGCTACGTGCGGGTACCCAGGGTGCCACGCCTGGGCCGGGGAGCGCGAGGGTGGCGGCCCACCCTCGTAAAAAATCTACTCTGGATAAGCAACACTACCTATTCGACTCGCAACGGCCCTTGCATAATCTGTTCGCGCACCAATGCAGGCTCACAAGGTGGAATAAACTCACCATACCATGTCACACCTGCTTCAGCCATAGATTGCATAAACTCCCGTTCCTGTTCAAGATCATCTCTTCGTTCACGACCTCCCACCTTGATATCAAACTGAACATTCGGCCCGCGTTGTGTTTCAACCATGGATCGCAATGCTTGTACATCTTCCGGCGTCCAGTCTTGCCACTCTCCCCCGTTAGAGTGCCTGTACATACAACTGCCATCCCAGCGAATCGCACGCTGCGTTGGACCTTTGAGTGGCCATCCACCTCCAACCCAGATGGGAATACGTGGTTGTTGTATGGGCTTTGGAAGAAAGGTTACTTCCTGAAGATTGAAATGCTCACCTTGGTAGCTAAACGGTTGTCCACTCCACAATCCAACAATGATATCGAGTGCTTCATCAAGCATGGCCGCACGTTGGCGGTCGTTGGTTTCCTCACCAAGATGGGCAAAATCAGCATCCTTGCCATTCCCGATACCCACACCAAGAACAAAGCGTCCCTGTGAAAGGTGATCAAGCGTGACTGCCTCACGTGCGATTTTCCACGGACGGCGACGGGGTAGTGGCGTAACAGTAATGCCTAATGTGATGTGTTTGGTATTCATCGCCATTGCAGCCAGAGCAATCCATGGATCATACGTCGCTTGATTACACCAATGCATAATGTAGTCTTCAAGGAAAATGCCATCCCAACCAGTGTCTTCGGCTAAACGTGCCAACTCGGCTAGCATACGTGGATCGCCATAAGCACCTGCATTTGAGAGATCTAATCCATACTGCATGTGCTGCTCCTTTCCATGCTCATGTTTTTGGTAGAGGTCTATTACATGTAAGGCATGGTTGTGACAGGTACGGTCACAGAAGTGAGCGAAGGGGAGCGATAGAGCGCTGGAGCGGAGAGCAGATGAACCAATTAACACGGAGACGCGGAGGAACAGAGACACAGAGTGGGTAAGGGTTAGCGCATGCATTTTGTGTGCAGTTGTCCAGCCGCCCGCCGCTCAAGCAGCGTGCTCAGAACGTGGCCTGCTCAAGCAGGCAATAGATTTTTATTGTGGGGTAAAAAAGATATAATGTGGATGCCATACTCAAAACCCATCACGGATCGTGGCAAAAGAACAGACCGGCCAAATACGCAATCATGTCGTATTTTAGCCCCAAGGCATGCGCCCCACCGATGATCCTTGCGACCAGAATCCCTTGCGGGTTCCCAGGACGCAGTGCCTGGGCCGGGGAGCGCGAGGGTGGTGGCCCACCCTCGTAGAAAACCCTATCCAAATTGTGCAACGCAGGGACATGGAGGAGTAGGAGAGCAACTGAGCAGAGAGCGGGTTGCCTTCGACAGGCTCAGGCAACGTTGTAGGAACGGCGCGATTGAGCAGAGGGCGGCGGAGAGGAGAGCGGATGTGCAAGCGTTAGTCGATTCGCCTGACTGTAGCGGCGGTTTGGAACCGCCGTATTTATTCAGGTAACACAGAGTGAAGGTTAGTCATTCGATCCCGTCGGTGCAGGACTGGCCCCTGTGCTGGGAGACTCGACATCCTTTGGTTTTTGAGCCGCACGGAGTCGTGACGTAGTCTGTCGTGGGCGAGTGCGTCTCTGCCACGGAATAACCAGCACCTCCAGCCAATCGAGGAGCGCGGTCACCAGCCAGCCGACCAGCGCAATTACGACGAGACCAGCCAGCATACGGTCGATGGCGTATAGCTCATACGAACGCCAGATCAGCCAGCCGATGCCTGAGTCGGCACCAACGAACTCAACCCCGACGATGAGGGTAAGTGCAAAGCCCATGCCGAGCTTGATGCTCGTCATAATGCCGGGAAGACTCGCCGGAAGCGCAACTGTCCAGAAGAGGTCACCTGGTTGTGCGCCAAAACTCCGTGCAATCTCGAAATAGCGTTGGTCGACTTGCAGCACACTCGCAGCAACATTGAGCACGACCAGAAAGAATACACTGATCGCAATAGTGGCGATTTTGCTGCTCTCGCCCAACCCAAGCACGACGATGATCAGTGGGAGGAGCGCAATCTTGGGAATGGGATAGATCGCTGCTGCCAACGGACGAAGAATGAGCCGTGCAAACGGATTGATGCCCATCAGCAAGCCGAGTATGATGGCAGGCACTGCCCCAAGTACAAAGCCTACGCCAACCCGCATCAGACTGATGCCGGTGTCACGGAAGATCTGACCGGTGGTAATCAACTCGCCGAGGGACACAAAAACTTCGCTAGGAGGGGGAAAAAAAAGACGATTGAGCCAGCCGATCTGCACAGTCAGTTCCCATAATGCCAGGAGCACGAGCGGCGAAAGCAACGACAACCAACGGCTTTGGGTCATATCAACGCCTCCGACTCCGCCACACGCGCACGCTCAACCTCATCCCGCAGAACATCCCACACCTTCGCAAACAGCGCGCTAAACCGCGGGTCAGTCCGTAGCGCAATGGCATCACGAGGGCGCACAAACGGCACCACAATCTCATGGATCAGTCGCCCCGGTCGTGCCGACATGACATACACCCGGTCGCCGAGTGTCAGGGCTTCCTCGATGCTGTGAGTCACAAACACAACCGTTTTCTGATCGCGTTCCCATTGCTGGAGCAAAAGCTGTTGGAGTACCAGCCGTGTCTGGGCATCGAGGGCGCCAAATGGTTCGTCCATCAGCAACACTTCCGGGTCAAAGGCAAATGCACGCGCCAACCCTACCCGCTGCTGCATCCCACCTGAAAGCTGGTCAGGATACGCCTGTGAGAAGCCATCCAATCCGATTTCAGTCAACCAGCGTTGCGCTATCGATACGCGTTCTTTCCTGGTAACACCGCGCATCTGTAAGCCATAGGATACATTCTGCTCAACTGTCATCCATGGAAAAATACCTGCTCCCTGAAACACCATCGCTTTGGCCGGTTGGTCCTGCATGTAGCTATGGATGATCGCGCTGCCATCTGTCGGCTGCTCAAGACCGGCCAGCACCCGTAGCAAGGTTGTTTTACCGCATCCGCTCGGGCCAACCAGACATACCAGTTCACCTTCGGTTACATCAAGCGAAAGACGTTCCACAGCAGTAACCGGGCCATTCGTACCATTTTCGGGAAACACGACACTCAGGTCCTTAATGGATATCTTGGGCTTGATCACGATGGTATGTCCTTTATTATTGATCGAGTTCGGCGGCGACCTCTGCGGCGAGATCGGTATCGACGAAGGGCTCGATATCGAGTAAATCCTCATATTCTAGAGATCCGCGCTCCATAAAAAAGGTCTGGAGCGTCTGCAGATCTTCGACTGGCACGACGCCGTTTGGATCGTATTGTGCCAGTTTGCTTCGTTCAACAACAGCGGCGGGAACTTCGGTATACGTCTCGATAATTGTGGCAATCTCAGGGGTCATATAATCGCCCTGTAGATCACGACAGGCCCGTAGATAGGCACGCATAAAGCCACGTGCAGCCTCAGGATTGTCCTCGAACCAGCTCTGACTCATCAACAGAAACGTAGCCGTAAAACCATCGATGTAGTCCTCTGATAAGATCGAGAGCAACCCATTGTCGATGTTAATCGTCACCAGCGGCTCAGAGATAACGGCGGCGTCAAGTGAGCCGTTTTCCAGGGCAGCAGGCATACTGGGGAATGGCATCGCGGTCACTTCGACGTCGTCCATTGATAGACCGCCCTGAGCAAGGGCTTGCGCCATCCAGTACTCGATGGCTGCGCCGTTGCCATTGATCGCCACACGTTTGCCCGCAAGATCGGCGATGGACTGAATCTCATCGGTGCGGTTGGCACTGATCACCAGTGGCGTGGCCAACGGGGGTGCTTCGCTGTGCATGGGCGCAACGATCCTGAACTCTAACCCGCGCTCGATAGCATTGAACACGCCTGCGTTTCCCCCCGCAGCGGCCACCTCAAAATTCCCGGCTGCAAGCTGGACCACGGCGTCGTTGGTACTCTGCACTGCGGTAAGGTCGATAGTCAGACCTTCCTCAGCAAAGTAACCACGCTCAATGCCAACATAGATCGGGGCAAAAATGATCACGGGCACATAACCAAGACGAACGGTTGTATCTGCTGTATTGTTCGAACTATCAGTGTTGGTTGGGGTAGTACCGCACGCCACGAGCAATGTTGAGATCAGTATGAGCAGTATGAATCTATAGAATGAAAGGTATTTTGTCTGAGCCATAGTTGTAGCCTTTGTGTGTACTGACCAGATTCTAGGGAGCATCAGTACTTATCCAGTATTCGGATGCGGAAGAGGAATGGATGCACTAAGTTTGTTCGCATATTAATTGTACCAAAATTCACAATTTAACACAATAGTATGGAACCCTGATTGTGTGCTCTACAAGAGAATAAGTCTATTTGAATCACAAATGGGGCGCTGAGGCGCCCCAGGTAGCCAGGACCTGCAAAGTGTTTGACACCTTACATATCTATCCTGCTCTAACGAACAATGTTACCGGTCATTGTCAAATATTGCACACTAAACAGATGCTGTTCATCGATCCACACCTGTTGAACCTCAAACCCAACCTGCCCTGCCAGCGCCGCAAATTCACTTGGTGTGTACTTGTATGATGACTCGGTCCAGATGCTCTCGCCCTCAGCAAATTCAATCGACGTTCCGTTCAGATAGACGGTCTGATCGGCCAGACTCACCAGATGCATTTCGAGCCGCCCTTCATAGACGTTGTAAAACGCATAATGGCCAAATTGATCTACCACAAAATTCATGTCCAGATCGCGGTTGAGCCGCACCAGCATGTTGAGGTTAAACGCCGCTGTCACACCAGCCCGGTCGTTGTAGGCCTGGTGAATGATGTGTGGCTCCTTTTTCAGATCGACTCCGATCAACAGACCGCCATCTGAGCCACATACCTCTGCAATATGTTCGAGGAAGTCAATGGCTGCTTCGGTCTCAAAGTTACCGATGGTTGAGCCGGGGAAATACACCACGCGCCGAGCGACTGGCTTCTGGACTCGTGGTAACTCAAAATCTGTGGTGTAGTCCGCACTCACCGGCAAAATCTCCAAATCCGGATAGAGCTTGGCTAGTTCGGTCGCCGACGCTAGCAGATGCTCCTTGGAAATATCGAGTGGGATATAGGCGGCCAGGTCGTTCAGGTGGTCAAGCAAGATTCTGGTCTTGGCGCTACTGCCACTTCCGTATTCTATCAGGAGCGCTTGTGGCCCTATCGCCGCGACGATTTCGTCAATGTTCGATTGGGTAATGGCACTTTCCGTCCGTGTCGTATAGTACTCGTCAAGCTCACATATCTGATCAAAAAGCTGTGATCCACGTTCATCATAAAACAGTTTTGCCGGTAGTTTCTTGGGAACCCTCTGTAATCCTGCGAGAACCTCTTGCGCTGTACTGTCACCATTTGGTTGATAATCGTGCAGGTTGAGTTGTGTACTCATGAAATAGCTACACCTTTACTGTTTTTGCAAGACGAATACCCGTAAATTGCCAACTCGCATCAGCATGAAGGAAGTTGCGATATGTTGGACGAATGTGCTCTACAGACGTGACACACGAACCGCCACGCAGTACAAACTGATTGGCCATAAACTTGCCATTGTACTCACCAATGGCTCCCGGCGCAGGTTGATACCCTGGATAGGGTGAGTAGTGACTCTGAGTCCATTCCCACACATCGCCAAATATCTGTGATGGCGCGTTGTTCTTCTCTCTATCAACAAGCGGAACAGGATGGAGCTGGCCAGTCTCCACAAAATTGCCATGGATGGGGACTTGTGCAGCAGCGATTTCCCACTCGGCCTCAGTTGGGAGCCGTGTGCCCGCCCAACGTGCAAAAGCATCAGCTTCGTAGTAGTTGATATGGCATACTGGCGCTGCTTCATTGATCGGTTGCATCCCTGCCAGAGTCATAGTCCACCAGCCATCATTATAGCGCTCCCAATAGAGCGGTGAGTCCCAGCCTTCCTGCTGTACCATATTCCAGCCCATTAAGAGCCATAGTTCTGGCCGCTGATAGCCACCATCAGCGATGAAGTTGAGATATTCGCCATTGGTAATCAGCCGCGATGCTAGCTCAAAAGGTTCAACAAATACTCGATGGCGTGGGGACTCATTGTCATATGAAAAGCCATCACCATCATATCCGATTGAATGAACACCTTCAGGGAATGTGATCCACCGTAGTGCAGTCGCATCAGCGTGGAACGTGTCGTCTTCCAGATCGTGATATGCGGGGCGTAAAGGATTGATCGATAGGTTATGTTTGAGGTCTGTCAGCATCAGTTCTTGGTGTTGTTGTTCATGATGCAAACCAATTTCCACTATCGGTGCCCACCGCTGCAATGTTGTCCCATCCATCCCATCTAACAACGCTAGCATATGCTGATCGACATGTGCACGATAGTCGTACACTTCCTGCACAGTCGGACGTGAGAGCAAGCCACGTTTTGGACGGCAGTGACGTTGGCCCGCAGCAACATAGTACGAGTTAAACAGATAACCATACTGTGGATTGGGTGAACGATACTCAGGATAGGCTTCAGACAGAATAAATGTCTCAAAAAACCAGCTTGTGTGGGCGATGTGCCACTTAGTAGGACTTACATCGGGCATTGATTGGATAATGTAATCTTCGGTGGTGAGTGGTTCGCAAAGCTGTTCGGTAAAGTGGCGTACAGATTGATAACGTTCTATAAGGCTGGCGAACTCCGAATCGGACATTTTGGAAACGAGTGACGGTTGAACCGTCCGCAACGTCGCAACGTTCGTCGACATGATGAGCTTTCCTCCTGACTTTTGGGGGAATTAAAACGATTGCACGTCAAATACGCGTACAAACAGGCGCCACAAAGCGTGGGCCATGCCAAAAATAGATAACACACTTACATAGGGTAATTACGCCGTCCAAGGGAAAACTTGACAGATACTTATGAGGGGAGAAAACGTGTAGAAATATTATCAATGTACGTGACCATAACAAAATTGGTCAGGTTTGATACGGTTGTATAGTACCACAGATTACAAGAAAATGATAGAACAGATGTTGCTATTTAATTGGGGTTTTATGTGGGTAACAGCATTATCCTCCTATGGAGGAGGACGATTGTGGTATGACTGAGGGGAATACAGGCGATTGTATGGCGCTCAAAATCTACAATAGTTTTTGCATTTAGATGGTATCCTGTGCAGCATCGACCAACTCATCTGCGAGAAAACTGCGTAATGCACGAGCTGCTGGAGACATATGGTGTGCAGCTGGTGACACCAATGCCAGTGTCCGTTGTAAATGCTGATCGGTTATACAGAGAGTCGTCAGGCGCACACTGTGATACACCGCCAGGCGAGGAACAAGTGCGATGCCGAGACCAGCCTCTGCGACACGGAGGATCATATCCATCTCTCCACCATCCAGTACCACACGCGGATGAAATCCGGCTCGTCGACAGGCAGAAAGTGTGACATCGCGCATCTCATAGCCTGGAGGATAGATCAGGAATGCCTCATCTGCTAAATCACTCAGTACGACCGACTTTTGTGAAGCCAGACGATGATCGTGCGCCACCACCACCACCACATCCTCAGAAAAAAGCGGAGTTACCTCGAAATTGGTCGAATCAATCGGCAATGAGACTACCGCAAGATCAAGGCTCCCTTCTTCGAGTAGTTTGAGCATGGTTTGTGTTCCACCCTCAGACATACACAACTCAAGGCCAGGATACTGCTGATGAAACAGTGCTAGCACCCGTGGTAACAACCGTGTCCCAACCGTTGGAGGAACCCCCACTGTCACACGCCCACGCTGTAATCCGACCCGCTCACGCATCTCGGCGCGGAGTAGGTCGATCTGCGACAGGATTGTTCGAGTATGGACGAGCAGTGCCTGACCAGCTTCGGTCAAACGCACATTGCGACCCACTCGTTTGAAGAGGTCTACCCCTAGCTCCCGTTCCAGGTCGTGGATCTGCTTGCTTAACGCCGGTTGAGCAATGGCCAACTCTTCGGCGGCGCGCGAGACATGCTGATACCGGGCCACTGCCTCAAAATAGATCAAATGGCGTAATTCCATATCCTTGTTCCTGAACTATATAAAAAGCGATCTAATTTCATAATAAATCATAACTAGAACAACTGCAATAGAATCACCCTAATGAAAAAACAGCGCTATCATTTGCATCTATAATGATGGTGTTGAACACTATGTGTAGGAGTACTGAGAACCATGTGGAGTATGCTGTGATATCAACCATTCTTGACCGCATCGAAACCATGGACCCTGACATGCGTGATCTCTGTACGCGCATTTTTCATATCACTATTGCAACCGGATATACCGATCCGCCGGCCACCATGTATGAATGGATCGATCAACAATTTGGCACGATTGACGGTGTACGTGAGCAGACAGTTGTCAAAATAACCAATCGACTGACATTAGAAGGGAGTATTTTTAACCCGGTTCGTGCACGACGACCCTCAGATCAGACCGGTACTGATCAAGAGTTAGAGCAACAAATCCGGGCTGAGTTGGCACACCGAGACCATTTTCGCACACCATTGAGCGATACCACCGCCGATCTGTTTGGGCGTATTCGTGGGCGGCACTGCATCACGGCCTCGAATGTCGCCAAGTGTGATGGTTGGCATGGACTAGTACTGTTTGATGAGCCACATCCGCTTCATTTTGGGTTAGAACAACTGCGTGATTATATAGATGTTGCATTCCGTTGGATTGATGCAGTGCACACACGTGATAAAGACGCTATCTATCCAATTATCTTTTGGCACTGTCTTCCCAAGGGGAGTGCCACGCAGATGCATGGCCATATGCAGCTTGCTGTTGGCAAGGGTATGCACTATGCTCGCATCGAACAATGGCGGCGTGTGGCAGTTGCCTATCGTGCTGAGTATGGTGCTAACTACTTTGCTGATCTGGTCAGAGTACATACCGCTCTTGGATTACAACTCCCCACGTCAGCAGCGACTCGTGCGTTTGTCCATCTGACGCCACTTCGCCAGCGCGAGGTAGTTTTGTTGGCCGACATGCCACCACACCCTATGCGTGAGCATCAACCGCTCATTCAGCCGCCATCTGGTTTTGTAGACACGCTGTACCAGACTCTGCGCGGATTGATTGAGGAGCAGGGAATGCGGACGTTTAACGTCGCGATTGCACTTCCTCCCCTCATCCCAACAGCAGACGATTGGCGTGATGTTCCCCTCATAGCGCGCATCGGTGACCGCGGCGATCCACTCACGACTCGGAGTGATATGGGTGCGCTTGAAATCTATGCGATGGGATGTATCGTCATTGATCCCTTTGAAGTGGCTCCAGTGCTACAGCAATATATACAAACCCCAGGAGCCTGAGCAGGTCCTGGGGTGTCAACTCGATTTCATTTATCTTTTGTACTGAACTATGGAATGCTTTCTGGTCGTTCACCAAGGGTGATATCAAGGGTGATGGTTTCTCCATCACGTACAACATCTAACGTGATCTCATCACCAGGGCTGAATTCAAATAGTGCCTGGCGGAGCGACGTGTTTCCATCAAGTTCGATATCTCCAAGACCGACAATAATGTCATCTTCCTGTAGACCAGCATCATCAGCTACGGTCCCTGGTACAACTGCTGGTCGGTTTGGAATGGACGAAGTGATCCAGGCCCCTGAGTCTACTGGAAGGTCATTTGCTGCAGCGATATCGGCATCAACTGCGATGTATGACACACCAAGATAGGGATAAACTACTTCACCATTGGTAATCAATTGTTCGGTCACATTCTGCACAATAGCGCTGGGGACGGCGAATCCAAGACCTTCCACAGGTGCCTGAGCAAACCCCTGCCCACGGACAACCAGTGTGTTAATGCCGATAATCTCTCCACGTAGGTTGACCAGCGGACCGCCACTGTTACCATTGTTGATCGCTGCATCGGTTTGGATTAGACCTTCAGGTGCACCTGCTCCTAATGTACGATTAAGCGCACTCACAACACCAACCGTAATAGAATTCCTAAAATCACCCAGCGGACTTCCGATAGCGATAGCCGTTTCGCCTGGTTGCAGAGAATCTGAATCACCAAGTTGTGCTACTGCTGGTACAGGACCATCTACCTTCAGCACCGCCAGGTCTGTTAGGGCATCGCCGCCAATCAATGTCGCTTCCTGACGACTGCCATCAGCAAAGATAATGGCCAGTGATTCTTGATTTTCGATCACGTGGTTATTCGTGACAATGTACCCATCTTCTGTAATCACTACGCCTGACCCAGTCCCGCGTCGGAACTCCTCAGGAATTTCTTCGCCAGGTTCGGGTGCCTCTTCATCTTCAGGGAAGGGGAACGGTAATTCCAGTCGCGCATCGGGCTGTGCATCAGCACGTAGTGTATTGATAACGGTCACGACGGCAGGTGCAACGGTATTCACTGCTGCAACGACTGGCTCATCGCTACTCGATACAGGGGCAGGAGGCGCGACCGTTGGTACCGCAACTGGTTCGTTCTGTCCTTGCTCTGCGGGATTGGCTTCCTCAATATTCCCGACTGGCTGTGACTCTACAGGCCGCTGTGCGATAACCCCCTGTGAGAATTGCTCGTAGGCAAGATAGTATGCGACACCGCCACCGGCTACCCCACCCCCGAGGACGCCTACCATGAGTGTCAGGATGATGGCAACGACCACAAGGGCTTTATGCTTTGCTGTCATAGTATAATGGTCTCCTCGACGTACATTATAAAGTATTACAAAAATCAAACAATTTTATAGCGCTCTTGTCTATACTTAATTTTACCTTATCATTATGCCAACGTTGCGTTAAGTTGGTGTGAGTTTTAGATGAGAACTTCCTAAGCATATGCAACTCTTGGCAGTTCAGGGTATAATTGGGATTATAATGTAAACAATCATATGAACTTTTACCACATATAGTCTCAGAAATGGTTACACTATCTTCAAAAGGCTCCGTGTGATGGGCCATTCCGTACACTACTATAGTGTTACAGAAATCAATAGCTTGCAGTCAGATTTGAAGATAGTGTAAAATGACGCGTCACATATGCGAAATATGGGATTGACTAGGTTTAACTACTATGCTGAGGGTAGTGAATACATTTCGACGATAGACCAATCTAAACTCATGGAAGAAATCCTCATTATTGATGACAGCAAGCAGATCTGTGCAATGCTAACTGACTACATCCTACCAGATCTAGGATACCGTTCTGTTGTGTCACATACTGGACGGCAGGGGCTCAACTACCTGCGTGGTCATACACCAGATCTGGTGCTCCTTGATCTGCAACTCCCGGATACGAGTGGGCTCAATCTCCTTCGCCAGTTTGCGCAAGAAGGCTACGAAGTTCCAGTCATTCTCATGACAGCCCATGGTTCTGAGAGTATTGCCGTCGAGGCATTTCGTCTGGGTGCACGCAACTATCTTATTAAACCTTTCAGTGATACTGAAGCAAAAGCAGTTATTGATCAGGCGCTGCGTGAACGTCGGTTACAGCGCGAGAAGGATCAGCTCACACGGAATCTCCAGAAGCGCGTTCAGGAACTGACCGTGCTGGGCGCTATTGGCCGCTCAGTGAGTGCCCTCCTAGACCAAGAAGAACTCCTTGTGCGGATCGTTGAAGCAGGTGTGTATATCACACGTGCCGAAGAGGGCTTTTTGCTCTTACATGATAGGCATGCTGATGAACTCTATCTGCGTGCAGCAAAAAATCTGGGCGAGGCACGGGCCCAGAAACTCCGTATGCCTATCGAAGATACGCTTGCAGGTCAGGTTATTCGTACAGGAAAGCCTATTCGTCTGGATCGACACAATCATGGCGAGGTTCTCAAAGTCAAAACAGGCTTTCTGGTGCGAGCACTGATTCAGGTTCCTTTGCTGGTTGGTAATACCGTCATCGGTGTGCTCGCAGTTGACAATCAACAATCAGAGCGTATCTTTTCGGAAAATGATCAATATCTGCTCGCTGCTCTGGCCGACTATGCTGCCATTGCGATTGAAAATGCTCGCCTCTATGAGCAGATTAAACGGAGTGAAGAGCGTTATCGGGATCTCTTTACGAACGCGCATGATTTAATTTTTACGCTAGATCAAAATCTGCGTATTTTAAGTATCAATAAGATTGGTCCGGCATTAATCGAACGTGTTGAGCAAGAACTGGTCGGTCAGTCAATTCTTCAGTTTTGTACACCGGATACGCTGCCAACTGTAAAGAAGCATTTTGCCAATCTGCTGGCTGGGCGAACCATTCAGCCGTTTGAGATGCATGTGCTTCGCTCAAGTAATGCTGTGGGCATATTAGAGGTGAGTGCGCGATTGGCTCGCGATGATGAGGCTGAAACCATCCACTGTATTGCACGTAATCTCACTGAGCGACGACGGCTGGAAGAGCAACTCACTCAGGCCGAAAAACTGTCGGCGATTGGTCAACTTGTGGCTGGAGTGGCCCACGAACTGAATAACCCACTTACTAGCATTTCAGGCTATACACAACTTATTCTGCGCGACACAGAAGTTGGCCCTACGGTGCGTGATGATCTGGAACATATTCATAAGCAAGCAGAACGAGCAGCTCGAATTGTTCAAAACCTGCTTGTCTTTGCCCGTGAGCATAAGCCTGAACGTCGTATGATTAATCTGAACGATGTGATACGCGACACACTCAGTTTACGAGCCTATCAGCTGCGTGTAGACAATATCAACGTGATATCGGAACTCGATACTGAACTTGCACCGACGGTCGCTGATCCGCATCAGCTTCAGCAAGTTATTCTTAACCTGCTGAATAATGCCCACCAGGCCATTGTTGAGCGTAACAAGACAGGGACGATTACGTTGCGTAGTTATATGCGACAACAAGACCCATCGAATAGTATGAGT
>JBCDFA010000173.1:0-15415 GCA_039178835.1 Chloroflexota bacterium | reverse complement strand
TCTAACCGTATTTGATCAACATGGCACATCGTGCTATTATTGGGGAGCTTCATGCCGGAGTGGCGGAATGGCAGACGCTACGGTCTTAAAAACCGTTGGGGGCAACCCCGTACGGGTTCGACTCCCGTCTCCGGCATTGTTTTTCTCCTCTCGGTGATGCTCCCTCAAGACTAAAACTAAATATGCACAGTTTAGAGAATATACTCCTTCTTCTGAGACACAGATTGCGTGCTACATCTACTGAATGAATGGAAGGTGGACTGAATACCACCTACGAACATCCTCAGTGGTCAGCCGCTGTCCATATATCTCATTGTCACTGAAATCAGTATAACTGCCTGTCCAGGTTACAAGATACTCATTACGTACCGAATGGTATACCACATTTGCAAAACTACTATAACCTGAGGAGCCCATATCACTGATACGGAAGTCGTTGAGACCAATCTCTTGCCCCCTTTCCGTAAGCCGCTGTCCATAGATATCGTTGATTTCAGTACCATCAGTGTGGACATCTTCTCCATCCCACACTACGAGATACTCGTTGACTATCTCATTATATGTCACCTTAGGATCCAAAGCATCATACTCATCATTGCCTTCTGGACCCATATCACTTATACGAACATCACGAAGCCCCATCGATTGTCCAGCAGCATCTAAACGTCGACCATAGATTTCTATCTCAGCACCAACGAATGCCATATTCCTTTCCCAAACGACGAGATATTCATTGGTCGTCTGATTATGTGCAAGTTTTGGAGAACGATCATTTTCATCCTCTGGTGCTGGTACACTGTCACTGATACGAAAGTCGTTCGGACCAATTTCCTGCCCCACTGCATTCAACCGTTGTCCATGAATGTTTACATCACGTCCATTGTTACGTCCAGCCCACACGACCATATACTCGTCAGATACCCCATTGTAATTGACATCGGGCTCTATCCCAAAACCATCCGGCGCCATATCACTAATACGGAAACTGCGAGGGCCAATCAGTTGTCCAGTAGCATCCAACCGTTGTCCATAGATGTCAACCTCATCAGACATTATACTGAGCCCCTTAAGCCCCGTCCACACCACCAAGTACTCATTTGCATCGCTATTGTATGTTACTCGAGGTTGTATCCCTGCATAAGCTACTGCTTCCTCTGGTTCCAGAATACTGATACGAAAGTCATCAGAACCAATTTCTTGCCCCACTGCATTCAACCGTTGTCCATAGATTTCCCATACCCGATCTTCCGTATCATTCCCAGCCCACACAATCATATACTCATTAGCTGTGTCATTGTAGGCCCCATGGGGCGAACCAGCTAGATATCCTCCATCCCCATCAGGACCCATTGTACTGATACGCGCATCATCAGTACCAATCACCTGTCCATCCACACTCATACGTCGACTATAGATTTCACTCGTTTCATCATCACGTCGAGTACCAGACCAAACCACAAAATATTCATCTACTATGTTGTTGTAAATAATGGCAGAGGTGTTGACCTGCACCTCCCGACCAGTAGAGCTAATACGAAACGTCTTGGCATCCATCGGAGGAGACAACAATGGGCTATCCTGTGCATAACTTTGTCCAGTAAAAAGTGCTGTTATACTACTTAATCCCAACACGATGAATGGTATACAGAACCGCATCCAACGATGCACTGTGATCGTTATCGGCATGATCAATCTCCTTGTCATGAGGTCTATAGCCACTCATCACTGGCGTACACTCAATCATCTCACCAACCAAAGCTTTCCTTCCACATGCTCGGTACACAGTAGTAACAATGTGGTCGTACTAAACCAGAATGACACTAATTTAAATAGTATTCTTAGCGACATAAACGCACCCAAACCTAATTTTCACATATCTATTGCCTGAAATATAGGAGAACATTATAAGGTTAGTGAAGGAGGTTAGATAATCAAAATCGGAAAAGATGATCTTTGTGGGTATGGAGTCCCTGGCCAAGGCGTGGTACCCTTGGAGCCCACAAGCGAGGTGGGCAGCGTCAGAAATGCTGAGGGCGAATAGCAAAAATTGTTGTATTCTTAGTACCCCTAACACTACAAAGGGTCTAATGTACATTAGACCTATAACAACGCCCATTGCATAAAGCCTATGAGAAACACTGGCCTGAGAGATCCAGTTGCGTATTGGTAACATTAGACGAAGATTACCTATTCGAGATGAAGTTACAGACATTATCACATTTCTCCTTATGCATAACTGTCTACTAGAATATACGTTCTTTAGAGTAAAAAGTTACAGAATTTTCATCTAGATAGGTTTCAATCCTCTTTCATACAGTGTAGTAGAGGGGCACAAGGATATTCAAGCGTTTATTGGAGATATGTAGATAATTTTCTATGAAGAATTTTATTGAGGACTAGACACAGACTCTGGTAGTAGCTTACAAACTCTACTCTTCGCTATCATCAGTCTCATGAGGCCATTGCTGCCGTCCGTGAAGCACATGAACAATGGTGAGGTAATTGTCCATAACCACATCAATCAGAATAACTATAGTGATGTGATAAGACACCTCACCCCACCACCCTCACTCAACAATCCCATCCAACTCTCGCTCAAAATCCTCACACTCGGTGTAGCGTCCTGCCGCGATCTCGGCTCGCCCGCGCGTCACCGCAGCGACAAATCTGCTCTCGCTTTCGATGTAGGAGCGTACAGCTTTGTGGAGCAATTCAGATCGCGATTGTCCTGTAGCTTTGGCAATAACGTTGAGCTTTTCTAGTAGATCATTGGGGAGGTGAATGGTAATATCTATAGGCATCATTTTGTCCTTTCTACAGGTGTTTTTCTAGGCACTCCGCCCTGCATCCTGCTGCCTTCGACAAGCTCAGGCAGCCAGGTCGCATCCGCCATGCCACCCGCATTGCCACGTTGTTCAAATCACATATATAACTGTAATCATACGTATCAAATAGCTTTTGGCAAGTATATACGCAACAGATCCCCTACATGATACAATCCCCTCACACAAGACTAAACACATTTCATTGATGGATCGGAGCATACTATGTCTGAATCCAACACCCAGTCTGAGCAGCCATCCAACGTGGCATATCACCAACTGGCGCTCCATGTTGCACAGCGCTACAACGCACTCCCACAGGTTGAGGCGGTTGCGCTTGGCGGCTCGCTCTCGGCACAAACAGTTGACCCTGACTCAGACCTGGACCTCTACGTGTACACACGCGACGACATTCCACGCGATATCCGTGCAGATATCGCATCTGAGCAGTCACAACGCATGGAAATAGACAATCAGTTCTGGGAGCTTGGCGATGAGTGGGTCGACCACAACACAGGCATACACGTGGACGTAATGTTTCGTGCGTGTGCGTGGATCGAGGAGCAGCTTAACCGTGTCCTCCAGCACCACCAGACATCGGTCGGCTACTCGACCTGTCTATGGCACAATGTCCTGACCTCACAGATGCTCTTTGATCGCAATGTATGGTTTGCCCAACTTCAGGAAAGAGCTAATCAACCATATCCTGAAGCGCTCCAACAAGCCATTATCGCCAAGAATTACCCGCTCTTGCGAAACACCCTTTCCTCCTATGTGCATCAGATGCAACTTGCGGTGGCCCGCCGCGATATCGTAAGCGTCAACCACCGTGCAGCCGCCTTCCTGGCCAGCTATTTTGACGTACTATTTGCTATCAACTGCCTCCCACACCCTGGTGAAAAGCGCTTACTGCCGACCATCGCCAAACATTGTGCAAAAGTTCCCCACGCGATGGAAGAGCAAATGCATCTATTTGTGCAGTCAATTATGTATCATGATCAGCGTACTATTGATCAAGCTCATCTCCTTGTCGATGGACTGGCGGCCCTGTTGAATGCCGAGGGACTGTATCAGGAGTGATTGGTTTTCAGTTCAGGGCCTGTGTAATGATCAATGGCATATTGCTTGTATAGATTAATATTTGTGTCGTAGGAGAGCGCTCCATGTCTGATCGAGAGCTGATTTTAACGTTAGGCAAAGTCATTGTCGCCGCAGCCTGGGCCGATTGCGAGATCACCAATGACGAAATCAATAGTTTGAAGGACCTGCTCTATCGACTGCCACATGCTGGTCCGGCCCGTGGCTTACAGATCACCGACCGCGAGTGGGCCACACTCGAAATGTATATTGCCTCGCCGGTCGATGCTGCCGAACGTGCACGCTTGGTCGAGCAGTTGCAGCAACTCCTGCGACGTCCTGCCGACAAAGAGCTGGCAATGATGGCGTTGGAAGAACTCGTCAAAGCTGATGATACGCCTTCTGAAGAAGAGCAGCGCGTGGTCAATGAGATCAAAGCTGCCATTGACACCGTTGATGTGAGTATCTTTGGCCAACTGGGGCGCCTGGTCGGAGGCGCCATTCAACGCCGTTCAGATGCGACTGTTGATGCGCCAAACCGTGAAGAGCACTTCGATGACTTTATCAGGAACCGTGTCTACTACGCAGTGCAGCAACGTCTCAACGTCGGAACAACCGAACTCAACATTCCTGATGCAGATCTCCGCAAACTAAGTCTGGCCGGGGGTTTGATGGCCCGCATTGCCCATGTGGACCGCAAAATCACCGAAGGTGAATGCGACAAAATCATTAAGGCATTGGAAGAACACTGGGGGTTGAGTCATGAGTCCGCGACATTTGTGGGACAGGTTTCTGTGTCAGCCGTCAGTCTGGATATGGATTATTTCCGTATGACCCGTGAGTTCTTCTCTGTTACGGGTGAAGCAGAGCGGTTGTATCTGCTGGATGCGCTTTTTGATGTGGCAGCAGCAGATGACTATGTCACCAATGATGAAATTGAAGAGATTCGACGCATTGCAGATAGTTTGAATATGTCGCGTACCCAGTTTATCGACTCGAAAGTCAAGATACCCCGTGAGTTACGTGCCAGTTAATAGTGTCAACTGTTGAGGCGTATCTGGGTGGAAACACCTCAACAGATAACATCAATCCTACGATTATTGAGGCTCAATCCATGGAGCACCATCTGGCGCAGCCTCAGCGCTCCAGCCTGTACCACTTGGCCCTTCGAGTTGCCACCACACATATCCGTCAGCCTCCACGGGCCCATCAAGAATACGTACTTCTTCGCCAGGCGCAAAGGACGTTGTCGGCGGTGATGTGAGCCCTGGCTCTTGTCGTGCACGCAAATTGGAGCCTGCAATAACAACTAATGCGCTGCCACCTTCGCGCAGTGCTACAGGTGTCACCGTTGGTACAGATGTGGCCGTCGGGAAAATTGGTTGACGTGTTGGCGTCGGACTACTTGTGAGTGCCGGATCAGCAGTTGGCTGAGTCTGAACAGCAAGCTGTATTTCCTCACGAAACATAATCAACGCCCCAATGCCAAGGACAAGCAACGTTGTAATACCGATAAGTACAAACAGCCGTTGGGGCTGTTGGCGCTTCCAGGGCGCTGGCCTGCGAAGCCGTCGACTTGCGCGATCATAGCCTCGTCGGTAGTGATAGTAATGTTGATAGTAGAATGGATGTGGCTCACCGTGTTCAGCGTCTGATATTCCGCGCCGGTACATATCATCGGTATCCATGTATGAACCTTCCTCATATCCAGGAAAATGATTTTAATACCATACTATTTCAGACATGAATATATTACCATCTTCAAACTGATGTAGATAGGAATGAATTATTTAATGACCAGATCTTCGCGCCCTATTTCCTGCAAAATACGAGGATACATCTCATACATTGGTTCAACTGCTGGAAGCAACTTCAGGATTTTAGGAATCGGACCTTTCGCGACGATCTGTCGACGGGCCAGCGCCGCCATCAGATTGACTTTGCCATGCCAAAACTGATGCGCTACATCAGCCTTCATGCTCATCTCAACATCTGGCTTGAGCCCGGTGTCATCACCCCACACCACATCAAAATACGCACCTTCTTGTGTTGGTGGCGTAGAAGCATTGATAGTTGCAATCGCTTTTGGCTCATCATAGCGAAACTGAATAATCAGATTCGAGTCTTTGATCTTAGGGGCGACACGCGAGTCACATTTTGCTTCGTTATACAACGCACTAAGACACGTATACAAATCATCGTAATCTTTGAAAACGGACATAATCTTAGTCCTCCTTAACTAATTTTCTGTCCCATGAGGGGATACGGGATTATACGGCGAAGCAGACACATACGTCAATAAAGGATACCAAGCTTTGTCGGTTCCTGCAATTGACTTTTTGCATGTGGAGTGCTATACTTCTAGTATAACGCAGCGCGTCATGTTATGCAATATGTCATATAAACAAAATCTAGGAGGTCTTTCGATGACTGAAGAAGTCGATGTCACCGTCAAAGAAGTTGAAACACCCACAACGACACCGAATCCTCTTTTCGAGGGCGTACGTCGCTTAATGCTCGCCAGTGTTGGTGCTGTTGCGCTCACATTTGACGAGATGGAAACCTTTGTTAACAAGCTTGTTGACCGCGGTGAAATCGCGCAAAAAGATGGCGAAAACTTACTGCAAGAACTACGTACCCGTGCATCACAGGGTCGCCCTCAGGCTCAAGTCGGCGTACAGCTAGAGAAAGCCGAAGAACGCTTTGAGAGTGGTGTCGAGCAAGTTCTGAACCGTCTCAATATTCCATCAAAACGTGAGATTGATGAACTAAGCACCAAGATTGCCCAGCTTGCAGCACGCGTCGAAGAGCTACGTGCACAAAATCAAAAGTAGTGTTCCCTTTATAGCCAAGACACAACACTACAAGCCCCTACCAACCAGCCGCTCGCTGGAGTAGGGGCTTCTTACACCTGCGCAATGTACCCAATATACAGCCCATTAGCGCCCTTGCGTCATCGTCTGATCGTCTGTTGGCGAGACACTGGGACTGTCCTCTTGATCAGGTTGAAAAATCCGCTCGATAGGTTGTTGAAAGAGATGGGCAATCTTAAAGGCAAGTGGTAAACTCGGATCATACTTACCCGTCTCGATAGCATTGACCGTCTGTCGCGAGACCTCCAAACGTTCTGCAAGATCTGCCTGTGACCAACGGTATTCTGCTCGAAGCACACGCAATCGATTTCTCATTGATATTTCTGCCTTGCCAACGCGGCACCAACTCCCCAAGAGAGAATCAGCAGCGGCAATACCCAAACCCAGGAGAGTGGCGGGAGACCAGCCATCTCCAGCAAACCATACGAAAACGTCAACAGGCCCGTCACCCCGGCGGCAAACGTAACACCAGCAAGTTGAATGCGTCGTTGTAATTCATCCAGACCATCAAGATAACGCAGGAATGCACGTAGCCCATATCCAATCGGGAGGATGGGAATGAGCACGAGCAGAAATCGCCATGGCGACTCTCCCAGCAACGGCAATAAGAGTAAGACGCTGATGAGCGTGATGGCATAAGCCACCATCGCTATACTAAATTCACGGAAATACGATTTTTCCACTTGATTCATGAGTAGTCCCTTTGTCTAAATGTCAACCAAGCTTGACAAATACACTGTACGAGAACTCTTTTAATTTGTCAAGTAATCTTGTCTTTTGGGATATCTCGATTGACGAATTCGTCTACAACTGTTATCAAATTACTTCAGACATTGTATCTGTATACATCGCAAATCTATACTGATGACAATGTTTGAATCTCTCGATTTTAGCCTACAGATCGAAGTGGATGGTATATATGACATCAAGATTTGCGATATAATCATCAGAGCACACTCCCCGTGTCGTGTATATCAGCATACCAAGAACCATAATATGATGCAAAATCAGCCACAAACTAGGGTTCAGCAGAAAAATATTGGTCATTTTCGTAGCCCTGCGTCAGCACAAGCCTTTTATCAGGCATATGATGAAGCGATGCGTGATCTACCAGAGCCAACATGCACCTACGATCTCCCAACGAGTTTTGGAGTAGCTCGCATGTATAAGTTTGGAGATGGTGAAGCTACTCCGTTCGTACTGTTACCTGGACGAGCAGCTTCAACGCCGATGTGGGAAACAAATCTTGTGACACTTATGCAGCACAGAGCTGTCTATACAGTTGATCTTATTGGTGAGCCAGGTATGAGTGTGCAAACACGCCCCTTTACCAACAATAAAGATCAGGCCGTATGGTTGCAAGAAGCACTAGATGGTATTCCACTTCAATCATTTCATCTTGTTGGAGTGTCCATCGGCGGGTGGAATGCAGTTAATTTGTTTATTCATGCACCGCAACACATTGCTTCTCTCACACTGCTTGATCCTGCCTCAGTGTTTGGTCGCTTTACATGGAAAGTGATAGTTGTTTCTCTGGGATCGGTACTACCTTTCATGCCGCAAGTGATTCGCATGAAACTCCTGAGTTGGATTTCAGGTGGTGCCGAAACGGATGAAAGCATACCAACGGCAAAATTGATTGCGGCTGGTATGCGCGATTACAGCAACAGTATTCCGGCACCAACCTATCCAAGTGATGAACAACTGCAAAGTATCAATATCCCTATACTCTCACTCATTGCCGGAAAGAGTATTATCCACAATCCCAAACAAGCGGAAGCTCGTGCCAAGAAACTCCTCAAGAAGGGCCAAGTAGAACTCTGGCATGAAGCCTCGCATGCGATTAATGGTGAATGTGCCGACCAAGTCAATCAAGCGATTCTACGTTTTGTTGATCACATCGAAGCCGACATAAACGACACACTGCCTCCTTAGTCTAGATCGCTGACAACCTACTAAACACAATACTGTTCAATCTATCATCGCGGCACCACCACATGGGGTGGTCGCGGGCTTCGTTGCGGTTGCAACGTGCGCTTGTTCCAGAAACCCCAACCTAGAACCAACAATGGTGGAACATAGATAATCAGCGAAATAAGACCATTCCACGCCCACCCACTGCGTTCCCAATCCAGAACTGGTAAGAGAAAAGCAACCGCCGCATAACTCATCATTGCTGAAAGACAAAACGTTCCAACCACCCATAGCATACGCATGCGCCATGGTTGCAGTGCTGCCAGCGCTACCAGCCAGATCAAGTACCATGGTTGAAACCACGGATTGCAAACAAACAAAAACCAGAGCAGCAGCCAGAGCATATGTTCAGCGACCTTCATTGGTGCTTCCCACGACCGCCACGTTGCCCATAGCATCCCCAGCAGCAATAGTGCAGATCCAAAAACCGAAGCAACCTGCTCGGAGCGATCCTCGCCGATCCGTGTTTCGAGGTAGGCCTGGAACGAGGCCAGCCACGACGCAGTAAAGAGGTTGCCACGTGCACCAATGTTACGGAAGGTTTCCCAACCGGCCCAGAACTGAGCATATGCCGCTACCACAAATCCCAAACAGATGAGTCCACCAAACACAATGAGGCGCCAGCGCAGACGCCATGTTGGTAGGCGGCGGAGCGACGAGGCCAGCGCTAATGGACCAAGAAACGGCGTCAGGTATTTGATCAGTCCGCCAAGTGTGAGCGCCTGTAATGAGATCAGCCCTCCCGCCGGTATCGCTGGGGAAACACGGCTGTAAGCGCTGGGGGTATGTCGTGGTGCCAATGCCCACACTGCAATGATAATCGCCAATGCCATCCAGGCATCGTTGTGTGCCGCAGCGACCGACTCCCACAACACCAGCGGATTCCACAACCAGAGATAGAGGCCTAACCAGCGTTGTGATGGCGAAATGACACCTAAAGCGCCCCATATGGCCGCTCCGCACAACAGAAATCCAAACGCCCCCAGAGTTTTATAGGCAAATAATAAAGGCAACAATGCGTCTGCCGAGGCACTAGTGGTAGGCGACTCTCCGGCCAGACGGGCGGTCACCCAGCTCATACGCTCCCACAAAGGTCCATATGCGGTAACAGCCCCCCGCCACGCCACGTATTCGAACAGCGGGTCTTCCTCGAAGTCGCGTGGGACCTGCACAAACGTATTGGCCTCGTAGCTGGCCAGCATCCGTCCGCGAAAGAGATAGTCATAGACATCGATAGAGGTTGCGGGATGAACAAAGAGCAAAACACCAACAAAGGCCGCTGGTAAGACCAGAATCGCACCATACACAAAGACATTGCGACGTGACAACGAGTGCAAAACCATGGCCCCAAGGGCATATCCGGCAAATAACAACGTGAGACTGCCGGTAATGACCAAGCCGGTTAGAACATCCGAATCGGTTATCTTATCAAGATTTTGAATGGGGCGGGTGTAGAAACTCAGTAAGGGAAATCGCGACCATGCTGCGATATAGATGAGGAGAAACGCAGCTCCAATCAGCAGAAACGTAAACAGATGATAATCTAGCTGCCGAGACAAAGAGGTCTGCTTTGGAGCAGCAGATTGTGACGTGTGCAAGATCGACTCCTCGCCTTCTATCGTAGTGCGTTACCAGAGAGTGAGTTGCTCAACAATGGGCTTGGGTTTCGCATAGTGGCGCAGGCGTGCATCCGCATCTCGTCCAAAGAATTTGCCGTCCAGTGTAATAAAGTCACGTACACGATTGAGTGCGCCCCCCAGACCTTTGAGTTGTGTTGGATCATGGAACCGATAGTCACGTCGCAACCGCAGAATACGGCGAATGCTGACTGGACCCAGACCGGGCACCCGTAAAAGCTGCGTCTCATCAGCTGTATTCAACTCTATAGGAAAGCGATCTGTATGTTGAAGTGCCCACGCAAGTTTTGGGTCGATGTGGAGCGGTAGATTTCCCTGTGCGTTATAGGGCATCTCATCCGTCGCGAACCCATAATGACGCAGGAGCCAATCAGCTTCCTTTAAGCGCTGTTCGCGCACAAAAGGTGTTGGGAGTTGGTGTTCCAATGGTGTACCTAACACCGGGCGAAACGCTCCAAAATACACCCGTCGTAAAGCGAGATCGCGATACAGCCACATCGTCGTGGTCAACAACTCGTGATCACTCTCTCCTGCTGCACCAACGACAAATTGCGTTGCCAAACCACCGCTGAGTAAATCACTACGCTGCAAGTTGCGTGCCCACGATAATCGCAAAATAACATCCTGTGCCCAATCGCGATTTGGGGAGATATGGGCCAGCCGTTCAGCAGATGGCGCTTCCAGATTAAGGCTGATGCGATCCGCAAGTTTAGCAGCCTGTTCCAACGCACCATATGCCACACCAGGCAGGAGTTTCAGATGCACATATCCGGTATAGTTGTGTCGTTTGCGGAGAAACTCGACACTATCAAGCATTCGTTCAGTAGCTTTGTGAATATCAGTATCAACGCCAGTGGATAAGAACAGCCCTTGCACTGCCCCATCTTCGTAGCGTGGGATGAAAGCACGTACAAGTTCCTCAGGAGTGAGGGTGGCACGCGGGGTATCATTGCCAGCACGCAATGGGCAATAAGGGCAGTTCCACTCGCACTTACTGCTCATCAGCACGCGGAAAGTCGACAACCGCCGCCCATCTGGGCCACTTTCGACAGCCACACGGTTATCGTCCCAAACCGCCTTGCGGGGCGTGTAGCGGCGTCCATTCTGACTATACGTGTCACAGGCATCGAAGCGCGCTGCTGGCGCTAATATGTCGAGTTTGTGTGCAAGTTCCATAGCGAGTCAGGTTATGCTTTTAACGGTAAAAAGTATTATAGCATTGTACACTTAGTTATGGAAAAAATGAGCTAAAAAATCAGGAGGTCGGCACAGAGCCAACCTCCAATTGTAGATATATGTTGTAATAATACGGGTTGCGACAGTTGCGTTTAGCTGACGTAGGTCTCGTCCGGCACTAACAGCCCATAATGGCCATCACGCCGTCGGTAGACCACATTGATCTGATTAGTGTCAGCGTCGCGGAACACAAAGAAATCGTGACCAAGCAATTCCATCTGTTCGACTGCCTCGTCACTAAACATGGGCTTGATCTGAATTTCTTTGGTTCGCATAATACTGGGAATATCCTCAGTATCCTCTAAGGCGGGGGCACCATTCGCGATCACATCGACAATTTTGCCACCCTGACGACGTAATTTACCGCGTCGCCAATGCTTGTCTTTGTAGCGTTGGACCTGTCTTTGCAAAGTATCTACGACGAGATCGGTAGCTGTTCTCAAATCACCGGCACGCTGTTCGGCACGCAGCAACATGCCTCGTTCTCCGGTCAGAGTTACCTGAACACGATGGACATTGCCTTCGTTACGACGTTGTTCTTCTGAGACTTCAACAGTAACCTTGTTCAATTGGTCTAAGTACCGTTCAAGTTTGGTCAGTTTGGTTTCAACGTACTCTCGTTGTCGATCAGATACCTTTGTGTTGCGAGTTTTGACGATAAGTTCCATCGTCTGTCCTCCTGGCTAGCCATAGGCCAGCTACTAACGTACATAGCATCATTGCTATGTCCAATATACACAAAGCCCTCAACCAACACACGATGGCTGAGGACTCTCCAACAACAATTAATACATCAAGGGTTGTTGACGCACACTTATACCGTAACAGTTGCAAACGTCATTGGCCATGTACGTTCGCTCCTTTCTGGCCGTGAGCAACAACACTAAGTGTTATCAACAAGCCTTATCATAAAACATGCATTACTCTAATAACACTTATTGTACTATGTCGTTGGCTCCCATGCAAGAGACTTTGGTTATGCTTTCTCAACGTTCATTGCATTAGCGTGTACGGAAGGTCCAGCTTGTCTCGGTTCGGTTGGTGTAACCATGTGTATCAGTAATTCCCGGACGAATCGTAATGCGGTAATTTTGTTGCGCTTGCATTGGCTCAGTAGGAACAAAGAGGAGTTTGGTATCTTCCCACTCAAAGCTTCCGTTCACTGTGGGGTAGAGCACAAAGGCCTGTTCGGCAGAAACCTGCTCAACCGGACGCGAAAACGTAATAGCAAGAGTGCTATCTAATGGGACATCCGCAACATCGGGCTCGAATGCAACAACTGAAATCTCTTCAACTTGTGGCGCGAAGAGAATTGCACCAATCGTGAAAAGAGCAAGTATCGCCGAAACTGCTCCGACACGCATATAAAAATTGTCGAGGTATGCCAGCATATGCTTATGGGTAGATATATGGATTCTTCGGCTGTTCGACTACGTTCACGGATGTCGCAAGGATGGCGGGGCGCACTTCTCCATTGAGCGTCGTTTCACCAAGCTGCCCCTGAACATGTATCCATGTGTTATCGGGTAGTGGTGTATCATCACTCCACACTACCGGCAGTCCTACTCCATTGCTATCGGCAGTGCAGCAAGAGATCACATGGCGTGCAACAAAAAATTCACCGGACTCCAGTTGATCATCCTGTAACACAAAGCCCATCACATCTGCTGATCGACCATCCAATTCATCACCACGGACACTCAGCGCCATATTCCACTGAAGCAGGTTCCACTCGTGCGTATTGTTGTCATCGAGCAGATCAGCACGTGGGGCAATATTCATTCCCAGCGTGGTACTCGATAGCACATTGGCCCCCAACGGCTGGGCTGGAACCACTGTCCCCAGCAGAATCGGGAGCGACAAAAGCAGATAACGCCCGTAGTGATGGCGTATCGACTCAGGCGAACGCCCAAAGATGCCGCGCATTCGCACACCAGCAATCAAGAGCAAGACAATGCCACAGACAACGATAAGAATGGTATATCGTGGATGGATGTAGAAAACCAGAACGCCACGCAGCGCTTTGGTGAGCAACATCGCACCTGCACCACCCAATAGAAATGTCTCGATAAGCGCAGCCCAGTTGATTGGGCGTTCAGCAGTTTGTGTGGTCATAAGCGGTATTCCATCCTCTTTATGTGTTAAAGATGCTGCCAGGTATGTGCCGTATATTCACCAAACCATGACTGCGTCACAGGCTCAAATGAATAATCATCGGGGCCATTCCAGCGTAAGATTCCCATCGAACACGGCAAAAGCTGATACCCTTCAGCAGCTTTTCCCCATGTAAGATCAGAGAGCTTGCCCGAAAGTGTCTGCCCGTTCGTATCACGTTGTTCGACATAGGGCTGTCCGGTATGCCCATAAAAGTGATAGGTTGGTCGATACGTGTTGAGCACTTCGCGGATTTCAGCCATTCCATAGCCCAGTGTCACACAATCCTTCGCTGAGTCATGCGTAAGGAGCAGATCGATCTGTTGCTGATCAAGACTACACAGCCGTTCAAATTCATATGCCTGTAGATATTTCGTCGCATCCCGTTCAGCAAGGCCATCTGGTGCGCCAATCCGTCCAATGCCAAGCACATGTAGCTCAACCCCATCAACGCAGAATGAGTAGAGCATTCCCGTTTTGAGGCAATAGACGCGCTGATACGCATCAACCGGAAAGACTGGCCCTTTGGTCTGTTGCTCCAACTGATCAAGCCACACATGATCCTCGTGATTGCCACGAACAAAGACCATGTTGCAGGTCGTCTGTTCCAGCACCGCAGCGACCTCCTGACGGTACTCGGCAAAATCGTGCATAAAGCCAAGTTCAGTCGGGTCTTTCTGAGCATACTTAATCGTCGCACGATCTAAGCGACTCATGTCAGGAAAAGCACCCAGATCACCCGCCTGTAGGATGAGCTCGATATGCTCACCCGTCTCACGTTCCCAACGAGCACAGAGCTTAAAACTCAACAATATTCGACCATGGACATCAGCAAAAAGCGCAATATTCATCAGAGATACAGATTGATCAAAATAGCTGCTAAAAACGACATCTGGAACGTCAACAATACTATCGCAATAACAGCGCGTCGGCTAAATGTTGAACGCAAGAGCAACACACTCTTGATATCGATCATTGGACCAAAAACGAGAAACGCCAGGATAGATCCCGTAGAGAAACTATTGACAAAAGCCAGGGCTACAAACGCATCAACCGTTGAGCAGATCGACAGGATGACGGCCAGCCCCATCAACGCCAATACGGAGATGATTGGCCCTTCACCGAGACCCAGCAGCGTCTCACGTGGGATGAGTGTCTGCAAGGTAGCAGCAAGCAGCGCACCAATAACCAGATAGCGACCCATCTCAAAAAACTCACTGCTTGCATGCGACAACAATCGTCGCGCCGTGCTCTGCTCACCATGGTCGTGGTCGTGATGATGGTCATGGGCACACTGAGCATGATCGTGATCCGCATGCGGGTGGTGGTCATCAAAATGCGATGCCAGCAATTCCTGCGGACGACGATGCATCCCCAGAATGATCCCAACGGCACACGCAATCAGGATCGTAAGACCAACACGTGCGAACACAATCGAAGGCTGGAGGCTGAAAGCCACCCACGTGCTCGCAATCACTACCGGATTCACCACTGGCGCTGCAAGGACGAAAGCAACGCCCATTGGAAGCGGTGCACCTTTCGCGATCAAGCGCCGAGCTGTAGGGACCGAACCACATTCGCATACTGGAAATACCAAGCCAAGCAATGCTCCGGTCAGGGCAGCAGGCACGGGCGCACGGGG
>JBCDFA010000172.1:0-15435 GCA_039178835.1 Chloroflexota bacterium | reverse complement strand
TTTAATTATATGCTACAAGGAAAGTATCTTCGCGCATATACACTAATCTGTTCTGTTTTACAGGATGTACATGATGCTGGTACCACCCATTATGAAGCTGCTGTCCTCTCAACATTAGGTGATATCTATGCTGCACTAGGATGTTGGAATTTCGCACTTTCAGTCTACCGCAGTGTATCTCATCTTCCAGCTTCTGCTAATATACAAAGTTTGGTGTTTATAGCTCAGATTCGTGTTTGTATACAACAACAGCAATATCAACTTGCTGCAAAGTTAATCAAGCAACAACAGGTTACATTGACCCCCCAACATACAACGGATCTTCTACTGTTGCAGGCCAAACTAGCCGGGATTGATGGGGACTATGAGGCAGGTTTAAAATTGGCCCAAGCGGCACTTGGAGAATATGGTGTTAGAGGATTTGTTTTGCAGCAGATTCGGGCTTGGGTTGTGATTATCTGGCTATATGATGGAGCTACTTCATCTCATGACGGGGATATCAAGAACGCTTTACAAACCATTATACAGTTATGTGAACAACTATCTTCTGACGCAGCGGTTGTTATCACCCTACGCATGATCGAATCGGTGCTGGTACGCTTTGAGCCATCATTCTCAATTATCACACGCTGGCTTGAGGATCTTCGGTCATTGTCTGACGTTGCAGACTCACTTGAGCATCGGCTTTTGCCAAATATACCAAGTCTGGATGCTCTGCGACAAATGATTACCCAGTCAGATCGGCAAGAAGATACGCTGCCTGATACCCTCCCTACATTACGTCTTCACTACCTGGGAAATGATCAGGTATGGGTGAATAATCAGCCGTTTTCACTTGGTTCTGGTCGTCCCCGCGAGACGCTTGCTTATTTCGTCTTACATCCACGAAGTGTCTCACGAGCTGAATTGTATCAAGCCTTGTGGGGTGAAGATGAGCCATCCAGTGATGCCAATATATTGAGTCGGATTATTTATCGTCTTCGCAATGCGCTTCCACAAAAGGTCATTGTGACACAAAATCGTGACAGCTATTATCTGGATCGTACCATAATACGAGTTATTTCAGATGTTGATCTATTCGAAAAACGCTGTCAGTCACTCTTGGAGGCAACCTCGGTAATCGATGATGTTCAAGCTCTTCTGGAGGCTTTAGAGATTTATCAGGGGCCATTGTTAGAATCTACTGAGTCGCCCTGGTGTGTTGAACTACGCACACGTTTGGAACGACAGTATCATCAGCTTATTCGAAGTATAGCTGAAGTGTATGAGGCTCAACAACAATACCAAAAAGCCCTTGAGTATTTTCATCAACTTATTATTGCCGATGCTACTCATATCGCAGCGAATGCCGGAATTATGCGCTGTCATGTTGCTCTGGGTGAGCCTGCACTGGCTGTTGCTCAATACCGCAATTTAGTTTCTGCAATGGACGAGGAGCTAGGAATGTCGCTTGATCCTGAGTCAGAGCCCGAACAAATCTACCAAAGTCTACTTGAGAATTGATGTCATTCATGTGCGACCTTTCCCTTGTGTTGCTCGTCTTAATTATCAGCACCTTAATAAATAGTATAAAACACACTGGTCTATAGGATCCACAACCTTTCCCTGTGGAGTGAAGTTGGAATTGCCTGGGAGTGATAGTGGAGTGGCATAACATCGAGGTTTGTTATGCTAAGAGCAACAGATAAACGCGATACAAACACAAGTTTTCGAGGAGGCATCTATGCTGTACACGCGCTGTTGTTCATTCGTTATGTCATTGTTCGTTATAGGCACACTCTTTTTTAACACACCGGTATTATTCGATGAAGACAGCGGTCAAAACCCGCCGCCACCAGCACCAGTTGTAGGGATGTTGTATGAGGAGTAATGACATGCATACCCCACTATCATCACAGCAAATCATATTGGAGCAGCATTTTCCAGGCTTACAACGTCTCATCAGTTTTGCACTATCACAATCCGATTTTGCTGCCCAACTTATGCGTGAACCCGAACAGGCACTGATACGCTTGCCAAAAGATATTTCGTTAACGCAGGAAGAACAAGTGATCGTTTTACAATCTCAGGGAGCCACCCATATTAGCGATTTCGCGAGACGATTGTATGCCAATGCCCAGGCATATATGCAAAAACAGCATTCATCCGCAGCGGAAGAGATGGAATCATAGGGATCAGATTGGTGTGGAAATTCACTATGTGAGATTTGTAATGACATTCGAGGAGGAGTTATGTTGCAAGCATCTTGTGTATCAGATCAGGTTCGTGTCGGAACGAAGCAGGTTATCACTATTGTTATTGTTGACATGTGTCCTATTGTACGGCGAAGTCTTGTATCACTGCTCCACTCTATACCGACATTTGCCGTTGTTACTGATGTCGCAACACCAGAGGATGCATATATCACGCTCGGTGATGGAACGATTGATATTGCCATGATGGATTTGGAACGGGAGAGAGATTGGAGTGGTGTTATTGAACGTGTTTACTATCTTGCGCCACATACACGTATCATCTTATTCTCGGCACATATCTATCCGTTTCAAATACAACAGTTGCTTACGATTGGTGCCAAAGGGATCATTGACAAACAGGTTACAGCGAATCAACTGATTACCTCTATTGAACAAGTACAAACCGGACAAGAAGTTGTGTTACTTGGGAAACATGTACAAGAAACTCAAGCGCTCAATCAGGCACGATGTATGCGATCTGAGTCATTTGAACAACTCACACCGCGAGAATTGGATGCACTGGGTTTTGTCGTGAAGGGAGCTACAAACAAAGAAATTGCAGCACATATGCAAGTAACAACAAAAACGATAGAAGCATATCTCAATCGTATTTGTGCCAAATTACAAGTATCTTCACGCACAGCCGCAGCCGTACGAGGATTACAACTTGGTCTTGTTCAAGCGGCGAATGTCTACGATCTGTAGCCTTGAGCTACACCACACACCACACTGTCAATCCATAATGTCGTATTGCACACAGTTAGAATCTGATGTGTTCACATAAGGGAGATATATTATGCCCAAAACTCCTTTCGCAGCTCAACAGAGCTATACGCAGACCAGTAGTGACTCTATCGGTTTACCGTTTTCGGGCGCTCATTATACTCACACATCTCCCCAACAGCGTGCGGCTAGCGCAATCACATCTGTGGATCCTGTTTTGACAACGACGGGCCTTACCAAAAAATTTGGCAACACGACGGTTGTTGATAACGTTGATCTTACGATTTATCCAGGTGAGGTTTTTGGTCTTCTTGGTCCAAATGGGGCCGGAAAAACGACGATTATTGCAATGTTGCTTGGGCTCGTCCACCCAACCAGCGGAACTCGTGCTATCTATGGTCATGATGTTGATACTCATCGTACAGAAGCCTTGCAGCACGTTGGTGCAATGATTGAGGCACCTAGTTTCTACCCTTATCTCTCTGGATGGGATAATCTGAAGGTATTGAGTGCTCCGCGTGGTGCGATTTCCAATGAGCGGATTTATGAAGTGCTCGAAATTGTCGGCCTGGCAGAACGTGCCGGAGACCGGTATCGTACCTATTCGCTGGGTATGAAGCAACGTCTGGCCATAGCGTTAACCTTAATTCACGATCCCCGTATCTTGATACTCGATGAACCAACGAATGGATTAGATCCTCGCGGTATTGTTGACATTCGTTCGCTTATAGAACGATTGGCCCAACAGGGGAAAACAGTTATTCTATGCAGCCATTTAATGCATGAGGTTGAGCAGGTATGCCATCGCCTAGCCATCATCCGTCAAGGCCAGATTATTACGCAGGGAACCGTTCAAGATATTGTTGGTCAACGTGACCTGGAAACACTCTTCTTGGAATTAACTGAGGAGGAATTATAATGAAACACCTCATCATAGCTGAATGGCGAAAACTGAGCCGACGACCATTACCGTGGGTTGTGTTGGGAATAGTTATTGCAAGTGTGGTAGCTGTTGTTCTGGGAGGTGCTCTTCTCGCTATCAGCAATGTGATTACGGTTTACGATGAAAACGACAATGCGACTAATGCTGCTGCTATTCTACCATCGTTTACGCTTCCTGGTGCTATTCCAATGACCTTAAGTGTTGTTCGTCAAGTTGGTACATGGCTTCTCATCATCTTTGTTGCTATTAGTATTGGTATGGAAGAGTCGTATGGTACCTTACGCATCATGTTGAGCACAGGTCTTGATCGAACACGGTATTTGCTTGCAAAACTGATCGTGCTGATTGGCTTCACCATTTTCATTGCAGTGTCTGGTTTCGCAACAGGATGTATTAGTGCTTTGGCAGTAGGCGCACTCTCGCCAACAACTATGACTCCGGAACCTGTCGAGGGATCGGTTTTCTGGATGAGTTTGACCATGTTAGTGCGGACGATTGGCATTCTTTGTTTACCTGTGGTTTTGGCCTTTACAATCACAGTGTTAAGTCGTTCCCAGACACTTGGTTTGAGTATTACTCTTGGGTACTTTATCTTTGATATTCTAGTGAGTAGTGTCAGTGCTTTCATGGGGAATGCAGGCGAGATTGTACGTACACTCCTGATTGGTTCCAGTAGTACTGCCATTATGCAGTTAAACAGGCTGGGACAACCGATGACGCTGACTGAAAGCTGGTCTACTGTTGCACCAAATGTGCTTGTGTTAACAACTTATGTTGTTATTTTACTGTTCGGATGCCGGTATGTATTTACCCATCGTGATATCACATCGGGCACGAGCTCATAGTACTTCTTATCGAAGGAGAATGTTATGCTGATCAACAAAAACGACGTATATCGCTTAATGCCTCGAAACAGAAGATATGGATTTCTCACGATTGTGCTCATTATGTTTGTGCTAGGTGGGTGTGCGGTATCAGAGACTGTTCAAGAGTCGGTAGCAGATACACAAGATATTGCGAATGCACTACAAACAGCATATGGCACATCATCAGAGATAGAGGTGCAACACTCTGATGGAATGAACGGAAGTCGTATTGAAGTTCGTATGCCATCAACGACCGTAGAAGTTGACACAGCTGAGGCAGAAGCACAGGCCAGAGATATTGCGCAGACAGTGTTACGTGAATATACTGAGCCAGAAAGTGTCGAAGAAGTCGTGGTCGAACTGATGCAAGAGAGTCAAGATGGCGCTGTAGAACGAACAGAAAGTCAGTCGTACAACTTCTCACCTGATGAACTTTCCAGTGGACCATAAACCATATCCATATTAACACCACAGTGTTTATTGTGCAGATGTTTTCGTGACATCTGCTTTTTATTTTGCCTGGAACTATTTCACGATTGCATGCGTCTATATCTTGTATTCAGATGCTTTTACATGCGAGATATAAGGAGAACGGCATGCGTTTTAGATATACAGTCCCCATATTAATTGCTCTTTTGGCGGTAGTAATAAGTGCCTGTGGACAAGTGGAAGCCACAGGAGATGCGAATAATGGAGATAACAATACGGGTGAACCACCGGTAGTTGGTAGCACTGCACGTATCACTGGTGAAGTGGTTGACACTATTGATGATTGTGCATTTGACGGTATTTGTGCTTACGTAGTTGATACCGATCAGGGCCAATATAAGGTTATCTGGGCACCAGGAATGATCCCCTGCCATGGAACTATGGATGGCGATATTGTGGTTGGTGATACTGTTGAGGTCTTTGGCGAAGTTACCGAAGCAGATAGCCTCTCGATCTGTACGGACTCAACGTACAGTCTTCGCAAGATAACCACGTAATGCACGCTCATTTGTTGTTACCAAATATACTATTTTGTTCAAAGGAGAGCTTTGGTTTTCGCGTCCCTGCCATTATTATTTATCACCTCTCACCAATTTTGCTTGACAAATGTGGTGAGAGGTGATACTATCTCTTTTCACAGTTTAATTGTAATACGTATGTAGAGTGGAGTAACACTACCTAAACAATTGATAAACAATAATACTCACATCATGCTTTCCAGCGTGTTTCAGTAGAATTAAAAAGGTTTTTGTAAACATCAGTCCACAGGCATTTGCCCAAAGAAGGGCACTAGCCCGGGTTGATGTGTTTGTGCATTTAGAGTTTTGGGATTTTTTGCGATTGTTAACTAGCATATGGTAGGTGCTGTTAAAATCCGCCTTTACAGCAAGTGAGGTACACATGCCCCCCCTGACCGACAGTGTGGTTCTTCAGCCGCTGATTATGCCTAACGATCCTGGAACGGACCGATTGCAGCAAAGCAGTAGTCGAATGTCGTTTGCGCGCATTCAAGATGCAATCAGCGTTCCAACGTTGATTGAAACCCAAACGAAGAGTTTTGAATGGTTTCGTAAAGAGGGTTTACGCGAGCTTTTTGATGAAATTTCACCAATTACTGATTTTACCGGCAAAAACATGGAGTTGCGCTTTCTGGATTATACATTCGGAGAGCCTCGCTATGACGAATACGAGTGTCGTGAACGCGATATAACCTTTGCTGCACCGTTGCGTGTGAATGTACAACTACGGATGCTGACAACTGGTGAACTGAAGGAAAGTGAAATCTTTCTCGGCGATTTTCCTCTTATGACCGAGAACGGTACATTTGTGATCAATGGAGCCGAACGTGTTGTGGTATCGCAACTTATTCGTTCGCCAGGGGTTTATTTTAAAGAAGATAAAGATCCGACGAGTGGTCGTGGGCTGCACTCAGCCAAACTTATTCCTAATCGTGGTGCTTGGCTTGAGTTTGAGACTAACAAACGAGATGTGATTTCCGTAAAGGTTGATCGAAAACGCAAGATCCCTGTTACGATCTTGTTGCGTGCTGTTACCGCGTGGAAGGCTGAACCAAATGGTGAGGGCCAATGGGTGCCTGACAGTGAATTAGATCAACATGGACACGATGAGCACATTCTGGAAATATTCCAACATCTTGAAGTGTCTGAACATGACTATATTCGAACCACGCTAGATCGAGATCCATCACAGCATGCCAAAGAGGCATTGATGGAACTGTACAAGCGTTTGCGACCTGGAGATCCACCGACGCTTGATAATGCACGTAGCTTGCTCGAGTCTTTACTTTTCAATGCCCGGCGCTATGATCTTGCAAAGGTCGGGCGTTATAAGCTGAACAAAAATTTATGGGAAAAAGACTCACGGTATGAAGTACGCACACAAGCCCCCGATATAAAGGTACGTGTGCTCTTACCTAATGATATTTACAAAATCGTTGAGCGTATCATCTTGCTTAATGATTCAGTGCCAGGATTTCGTGCGGACGATATCGACCACCTGGGTAATCGCCGTGTTCGTACTGTAGGTGAGTTGATTCAACAACAATTTCGTGTGGGCCTCCTGCGAATGGAGCGAGTGATCAAAGAGCGTATGTCGTTACAAGATTCGGAAAGTGCCACACCAAATGCATTGATTAACATTCGTCCGGTCGTTGCAGCAATGCGTGAGTTCTTTGGTGGTTCGCAGCTTTCACAGTTTATGGATCAAACCAACCCATTGGCTGAATTAACCAATAAGCGACGTTTGTCAGCTCTTGGCCCTGGTGGTCTTAGCCGTGACCGTGCAGGCTTTGAAGTACGTGACGTGCACCACTCGCACTATGGCCGTATTTGTCCGGTAGAAACGCCGGAAGGTCCAAACATTGGTCTGATTGGTACCATGTCGACTTTCTCACGTGTCAATGAGATGGGCTTCCTCGAAACACCTTATCGTAAAGTGTATCGGGAAGTACCAAATGCCTCTGAGTGGACACGTCAAGGACTTGTGTTACGTGATGTCCGTGATATACGTACTGGTGAACTTATTGCGGCCCGTGGTACCCGTGTTGATGAAGAGCTGGGTAAGCGGATGGCTATTGGTCTGCTCCGTGGACAGATTCTACGTGAGGATATCATCGATCCTGAAACTGATCAGGTTATTGCCGAAACTGAACAGGAGATAAACCGCTCACTGGCCGAGAAGATTATTGAAACGCCGTTGCGAACGATTAAAATTCGACCGGTTGTGTCGCAGGAAGTCGATTACCTCTCGGCTGACGAAGAAGAGCAATTTATTGTGGTACAGGCGAACGCGCCATTAGACCAGTATAATCGTTTCGAGCGCGGCCTCGTGTCTTGTCACTTCAAGGGTGATTTTATCCAGGAGTCAGTTGATCGTGTAGACTATATGGATGTTTCGCCCAAGCAGGTGGTTAGTGTTTCAACGGCATTAATTCCGTTCCTTGAGCATGATGACGCGAACCGTGCATTGATGGGCTCGAACATGCAACGGCAAGCGGTGCCGTTGTTACGTCCTGATGCGCCTATCGTCGGTACAGGCATGGAGTATCGGGCTGCACGTGACAGTGGTCAGGTTGCGATTGCGCGTCAGGATGGGGTCGTGTTATCGGCCACAGGTGAGCAAATTGTGATTTTGGAGGATACCGGTGCTGAACGAAACTACCGCTTACGCAAATTCACCCGCTCGAACCAGGATACCTGCATTAATCAGCGTCCAAGTGTGCAGCGCAATCAGCGTGTGCGAACTGGCGAAATTATTGCTGATAGTTCCTCAACAGGCCATGGTGAGTTAGCGCTAGGGCAAAATGTTCTCGTTGCCTTTATGCCGTGGGAAGGTGGCAACTTTGAGGATGCTATTCTGGTGAGCGAACGTTTGGTGCGCGAAGATATCTTTACTTCTATTCACATTGAGAAATATGAAGTCGAGGCGCGTGACACTAAACTTGGTCCAGAGGAAATTACACGTGATATCCCCAACGTTGGCCAAGATAGTCTCCGTAACCTTGATGATCGTGGCATTATCTATGTTGGTGCCGAGGTCCAGCCAAATGATATTCTTGTTGGCAAAATTACGCCCAAAGGTGAAACTGATCTGACCGCAGAGGAACGACTGTTGCGTGCTATTTTCGGTGAGAAGGCACGTGAAGTGAAAGATTCATCGCTACGTGTGCCGAACGGTGTGCGTGGCAAAGTCATTGATGTGAAAGTCTTCTCTCGTGAAGAGGGGGCCGAACTACCAGTTGGTGTAAACCAAATTGTACGGGTGATGTTGTGCCAGAAGCGGAAAATTAGCGCTGGTGACAAAATGGCTGGGCGTCACGGAAACAAAGGCGTAGTCAGTCGGGTGCTCCCGATTGAAGATATGCCATTTCTCCCAGATGGTACACCAGTCGATATTATTCTGAATCCCATTGGCGTACCAAGTCGTATGAACATTGGCCAGATTTTGGAAACACACCTTGGCTGGGCAGCGGCCCGTCTGGGAACACGTGTGGCAACACCTGTCTTTGATGGTGCGACCGAACAGCAAATCAAAGATATGCTTGAGCAATCTGATCTTCCACGTGATGGAAAAATAACGCTCTACGACGGGAGAACAGGCCAGGCCTTTGATCATCCAGTAACAGTTGGCTACATCTACATGTTGAAGCTAGCTCACTTAGTGGAAGATAAAATCCACGCTCGTAGTACTGGTCCATACAGTCTCGTGACCCAACAGCCACTTGGTGGTAAGGCACAGTTCGGTGGGCAACGCTTTGGTGAGATGGAAGTCTGGGCGCTGGAAGCCTATGGTGCAGCTTACATCTTACAGGAGATGCTGACAGTTAAATCTGACGATGTCGTAGGACGTGTCAAGACATATGAAGCAATCGTGAAAGGCGAGCCGATTCAGGAGGCTGGCGTGCCAGAATCCTTTAAGGTATTGATAAAAGAACTACAGTCGCTGGGGCTTTCGGTTGAAGTACTTTCTGCTGATGAAACGCCGGTTGAATTGACCGACGATGCAGATAGCGACCTCGCGGCATTGGATGGTATCAACTTGTCAGGTATGGAACGTGGTGAGATGTAGGCATTCAGCAGGTATTGGGTTTTGAGCGTCGATTGGTTTATGGTGCGCTCAAGACCTGATTTCCCTACTTCTGGAGTATGTAATGCTAGAAATTAATGATTTTAACGCTATCCGTATTAGCCTGGCTTCACCAGAAGATATTAATATCTGGTCACATGGCGAAGTAACAAAACCAGAAACGATTAACTATCGCACATTGCGACCAGAACCAGATGGTCTCTTTTGCCAAAAGATTTTTGGCCCCATACGTGACTGGGAATGTGCGTGTGGTAAATACAAGCGTATCCGCTATAAGGGTGTTATTTGTGATAAATGTGGTGTTGAAGTAACCCGGTCGAAGGTACGACGTGAGCGAATGGGACATATTGGTCTTGCCTCCCCGGTCAGCCATATCTGGTTTGTTAAAGGAACGCCCAGTCGACTTGGGTTGTTGCTCGATATCTCCCCACGTAATTTGGAACGTGTCTTGTATTTCGCATCGTATGTGATTACCGATGTTGACGAAGAAGCACGCACTGCGTTGCGTGATCATGTGCAGGCTGAGTATCGTGAAAAACGTGAGGCTATTCAGCAAGAAGCTGATGGTCGACAGATTGAACTTTCTTCACAGCTAACACAGGATCTGGGCGGTATGGAGACGGCACAAGTCTCTACCCAACAGCGCATTGAAGCGGATTACAGTGGTGAGCGTAATAGTATTATTGCTGAAGCAGAAGCGCTGCGAAGTGATCTTGAAGATAAAATGGGTACCAAATCGGAAGAAGATATTGTCTTTCGTAGTATCACCCTTTTAGAGGAGGGTGAGCCGGTTGTAGAAGGTATCCTTGACCAGTTTGATGAATTGCTTGAACAGGAATTAGATTCGCTCGAGCAGCGGCGACAACGTGATGTGGCTGATGCAGAACTGTTGACAGGTGCTGAACGAGAGCGTAAAGAGTATGAAGCCTCACAGGAGCGTGAGCGTCTTCAGGAGCGTTTACAGCGGGAACTGGATACACTCGTGCGGGAAGAGAAAGAAACGGTCGATCAGATTGATAACCTGAAACTGCGCCGTATTCTGACAGAGACTGAGTATCGCAATTTGCGCGAGATAGCGCCTGGTGTATTTCGTGCCGATATGGGTGCTGGTGCGGTACGTGAGTTGATTATCAAATGTGTTGATTTAGATCAGCTTGCTGAGGATCTCCAGCACGAAGTGCAGACAACACAGGGACAACGACGAAAGAAGGCAACCAAACGTCTTCGGGTAGTCGAAGGCTTTCGTAAGAGTGGGAATCGTCCTGAGTGGATGATTATGACTGTGTTGCCTGTTATTCCACCAGAGCTACGCCCTATGGTTCAGCTTGACGGTGGTCGTTTTGCAACCAGCGATCTGAATGATCTCTACCGCCGTGTTATCAACCGGAATAATCGTCTCAAGCGACTGATGGAACTGAATGCCCCTGAAATTATTGTACGTAACGAAAAGCGTATGCTTCAGGAAGCTGTTGATGCCCTCATAGACAATGGTCGGCGTGGCCGAGCCGTCAGTGGTAAGGGCAAGCATCGCCTGAAGAGTCTGAGTGACATGCTCAAAGGTAAGCAGGGCCGTTTCCGACAGAACCTGCTTGGTAAGCGTGTTGACTACTCCGGTCGTTCAGTCATTGTGGTTGGTCCGAACCTGCAATTGCACCAGTGTGGCTTGCCAAAGAAGATGGCGTTGGAGCTTTTTAAACCCTTTGTCATGCGCCGTCTCGTTGAAAAAGGCTTTGCACATAATATTAAGTCTGCTAAACGTATTGTTGAGCGTGTACGTTCCGAAGTATGGGATGTATTGGAAGAGGTCATTAAGGACTACCTGGTCTTGCTCAACCGTGCTCCATCACTTCACCGCTTGTCTATTCAAGCTTTCGAGGCCAAACTTATTGAGGGCTCTGCAATTCAGTTGCACCCATTGGTCTGTGCAGCCTTCAATGCCGACTTTGATGGTGACCAGATGGCGGTACATGTTCCGCTCTCGCGTAAGGCGCAGGAAGAAGCTCGTATGCGGATGCTTTCCAAGTACAATCTGTTGTCACCAGCCCATGGCGCTCCGATTATTACGCCTTCTCAAGATATCGTACTGGGATGCTTCTATCTTACGATGATTAAGGAAGATGCAAAAGGTTTTGGGAAGACCTTTTCTTCGGCTGAAGAAGCACTCCTCGCTTATGATAAAGGTATTGTGGACATTCGGGCACCTATCTGGGTCCGTATGGAAGAAACGCTCAAGGGCCAGAGTGATCGTCCTTCCCGGACACTCACACCTTCTGAGGATGGTAAGCAACGTATTCTGGTTGAGACAACCATTGGTCGCATCATCTTTAATGCGGAATTGTTGCCACCGCTAAAATTTCGCAACCAGCTAGTGCCCAAGAAGGGTCTACGAGAAATTATCGCAGACTGCTATCAGTACTATACCAATCTCAAAAATGTTCCACCGGAAGAACTTGAGATAACACGCCAGACTCATGGTGACCGACCAGAAGACGAGTTGGCACGTCTGTATGGCTCAGAGCGAACGGCTGAACAGGCGGATAAGCTTAAATCACTCGGCTTCAAATATTCGACCCATGGTGGTATGACTATTGGTGTAGACGATATTGATATTCCGAAAGAAAAATCGAACATACTCCAAGAATCAGATAAGCGGGTTGCAGAGATTGAGAAGCAATATCGTCGTGGTCTGATAACAGAAGAAGAACGTTACCGCGATATTGTTGATGTATGGCAACAAGCAACAAAAGCGACCTCTACCGCTGTGAGTGAAGGTCTGAATCCGTTTAGCCCAGTTGCGATGATGGCTGTCTCTGGCGCTCGCGGTAATATCAACCAGATCAGCCAGATGGCTGGAATGCGTGGTTTGATGTCTGACCCGACTGGTCGTATTATTCCGTTGCCTATTCGTTCAAACTTCCGTGAAGGCCTCTCGGTGCTGGAGTACTTTGTGTCGACCCACGGTGGACGGAAAGGTCTCGCTGACACGGCGCTTCGTACTGCAGATGCTGGGTATCTCACGCGTCGTCTGGTTGATGTTGCTCAGGATGCTATTATCACTATTGATGATTGTGGAACAGAAGAAGGTGTCTGGATTTATCGAGATGATGATCGTGGCGTTCCACAGGGAATTGAAGAACGCTTGGTTGGTCGTACAGCATCCTCGCCTATTGAGCATCCTGAAACAGGTGAAGTCATTGTTGAACGTAATCAGCCAATTGATGAGGATCTTGCTCAATTGGTTGGCGATGCTGGAGTTACCTCTGTCTATGTGCGTTCGCCGATGGTATGTCAGGCAGAACATGGTGTCTGTAAGGCATGCTATGGGCGTAATCTGGCCACTGGTAAGCTGGTCGATATTGGTGAAGCTGTCGGTATCATAGCAGCACAATCAATTGGTGAGCCTGGTACCCAGCTTACGCTGCGGACTTTCCATACTGGTGGTGTTGCGTCGGCAGACGATATTACACAGGGTTTACCACGTGTTCAGGAGATCTTTGAAGCCCGATCTCCGAAAGGTCGAGCGATCTTGGCAGAGATAGACGGGATTGTAGAACTTACGCGTGAGGAAGATATTCGTAAGCTAAAAATAGTTTCCTCTGAAGTCTACACAGATGAGCAGCCATTGCCGGAGCACTATGTCCCGCTGGTAGCAGAAAATACAGAAGTTATTGAAGGTCAGCATATCGCTGAGAACAATCGGGCTGATCTGGAGGAAGCTCCTATCGTTGCTCGTTTGGCCGGACGTGTGCATTTTGATCGCTCTGAAGGCAAAGTCCATGTAGTACAGGAAGAGCGTGAGGAACGTGAAATTGTCGTACCTCATGCATCACGTCTTCGTGTTGAAAATGGTGATCGAGTGATTGCTGGTATACAGTTGACTGATGGTTCGGCAGATCCACAGGAATTGCTGGAGTTGCAGGGTCGTGAAGCTGTACAGCGCTATCTGGTGAACGAGGCACAAAAAGTGTATCGTTCACAAGGTGTAGACATCAACGATAAACATGTCGAGATTATTGCACGGCAGATGTTGCGTCGTGTGCGGATTGAAGAGCCCGGTGATACACGGTTGCTACCAGGTGAATTTGTTGACTCTGCTGAGTTTGCACGGATCAATGCTGACGTTATTAGCCAAGGTGGTGAACCAGCCACGGCTACAACTATGTTGCTCGGTATCACCAAAGCCTCACTTACCACGGAAAGCTTCCTGTCGGCGGCCTCCTTCCAAGACACCACACGTGTGCTGACGGAAGCGGCCATTACAGGCAAGGTTGATTACCTGCGTGGTTTGAAAGAGAATGTGGTTATCGGGAAACTTATTCCTGCTGGTACAGGCATCGAGAAACGGCGGGCATTGGCTGAGGAGATGTTGGGTGAACTTGCCAGTAGTAGTAGCCGCAACACCCAAAATGAACGAAATCTGACTGATCAGCAAGTTGTTCCAGACAATCAGGAGCGTATCGAAGAAGACCTGCAATCATCTGCTGATGATGAAAAGATACGTGAGGCATTGCGTGCGCTTCTTGAGGGGGGCGATGACGGGGATGGAAATGGTCTGGAAACGATGACCATGGAAGATATTGAGCGTTTTGCATCACCTCCACCCGACTCGAAAGATACGTAGAAACCTATAAAGCTGTGATGTATGAGCAAGGGCAAATGGACAATTGTCTATTTGCCCTTGTTGTTTCAATAAAAGCCCTTAGAAAACAAATTCTGCAGGAATATCAGCCCGTTTTTGCCCAACAATTGCCATATAGTAGAGTGGTTGCCCGTCAATTGCCAACCTGTGTTGATATGGCTGTTTCACAAGGATATCTAATCGTCCATCACTCACAGTACGCTCTATAAGACCTGCAAAACCACTTTCATCGTGAGCATGCACAAAATCTTCTTTGATACTAAATGCTACCCATCCATCATCTGCAATAAAATTATAGCCCTGAGCGAATGCTTCCGGTGGAATATCACCAAATCCAAGAGCCGCTACACAGGATAAACAGTTAAATGGTGTTGACTCCAATGAGTCTTGTACTTTGTTAGGTAGGTTACACAGATCCTCAACGTAGTATGAGCTGTAGACGTCGGGACGGTCGCGTTTGGCGGCTTCAGCGGCTTCAGGAACAATATCGATACCTATAACTTCTTTGACACCTTGTTGTCGTAAAGTTTCACCAACCATGCCATTGCCAGCACCTAAATCAAGAACTACGAGATCGGAAATGGTGTTATCTGTTTGATCCACTCGGTCAGCAAGGAGAGAAGAAATTACTCGGGGTGAGTTACACTTGAGGCGCTCATAGAAGAGATGCTCATACAGACCAGGGATTTTGTAAATTTCACCATAGTCGTGAAAGCGTATTTTCCGTCGATTACCATCTTGTGTGACAAAAAAGAACTCTTCGTCTTGTGAAAGGTTGCGAACATCGTCTGGTAGCTGCACAAGTAACTCAGACTCGGTCATTCAAAATCCTCCTAAATTTTTACTACATATACGACACAGAGAAACCATAGCATTCTTGATTTATTTTTTCGGTACCTTAGTACTGTACCTTACTTACGACTTTTTTACAAGTTG
>JBCDFA010000171.1:0-15455 GCA_039178835.1 Chloroflexota bacterium | reverse complement strand
GATCAATGGCGAGCAAAGCTCGATTATGCAGTGCCAGTCGCATACCCCACATCGGTACTTCCCTGACCTGATCGCTAATGGGGGCACCAGGGCCACCACCAATAATCTGGACTGCAATCTCGCGATCTGTGCCAAATCCAATGGCTGGGTAATACACAAAGCCTACTTCAACTGTCTCACCACTTGGGTTGGTATAATCCAGCGGTGCCGTAACAACCCCGCAGCGACCCCCACGAATCCATTCTTCGCAGGGCCGTTCTGCCAGTGTTACCGCTGGATCTGCAGAAGTCAGTGTTGGTCCAGTCATTCCAAAGCGCCAGTAGACTGATAGCCCTGCTATCAGGATAATGCCGATAACTATGCCTAAAATCGTTAGTATACGTTTCATTCGTATGTGTTTCATAGGAGTTATTTCCTCAATTACTTGTATCTGTCTTACTATAGGGCAGGCGAAAACGACGTATACAGCATATGCGCGGTCTGGATGCGCCAATATGTTGTTCATTCTTTTCTACTGATCTAACACTCAAGTTGGAAAAAATGTGACTCTATTTTGTTACCTAGTGGTTATATGAAGGGGGCTAGCAATATTACAATGACGCAGGGTTTGCAATAGATTCAGATCACAAATATGCGGCAATATGTACAGTTCTGTGACAAAACAGGCAATGCGGCAAATGATTTTGGCACGTTTTACTGGCATTTGTGCCAGTGCTCTTCTCTTTTATTGGCTTCCAATAGGCCTGTGTAGTGAGCACATCGTGAGCATTACACCCTCGACAGAGGCGCTTGGGAACGTTATCCTAATAGCACAGTGATATTGAAGACAGGCACTCTGGAGAATAAAGGACATTCATCATGACAACACAATTTCCCACCAGCACAGTTAAACACGAAGATACACTAGCACGTGCGTGGAACATTCTGCCCGAGATAACCGAGCGAATTGATACCGTGCTGTCAACCGATGCGCCGCGTGCCAATCGCGGTTCCTCATACGCTCGCTATGATATTACAATGTATCGCAAAGCATTGATACGACTCAAGGCACAGCGCGTTCATCATCGATTGACCCTTGTAGCTTCACATAGCATGGGCCAACAGTTCCAGCATGCATAAACTACGAAACCGGCAAAACATATACGATACCACTACTGATCTACACTATTGGCGTCACCCAGAATGGAGCATTCGCACAGTCACAGAGACTTTCTGCTACTAACTCTGGGCAAATTCCGTCTTGGTTTCTCCAAACGTCGCTTTCTGACTACATTTCTTTTGAAATGGTCCTGGTTCAACCAACCAGACTTGTACCCCAAGAGGATGTGATCCAACCCACACTGATTCACTTATACTTGCCATTGCTACTCTGCTGGGAAAATACAATCCCCTTTGCGTTGCACACCAACGACGACATAGTATCCACACTTGGCAGTTAAGCGTGCAGTAACGTGCCCAATTCCATTACTGGCCCTGGTCAACCATTGTTTTGTTGTTAGGTGCCATCCTCTGTTGTCTTTCTTGATGTATGTTATCGTCAGGTATCCGTTTGATCGTTATACAACGTCTTCAATTAAGGCCGAACGTGTATTTCTCCTCATATCATATAATCAGTACCCTCTTCAATGTTTCCCCTTCGCAACCGCGCAAACATTACAGTTTCTTCCACGTCCCAGTAGAAGTGTTAGACCATAGAGCACAAGTACAATAAGCATTAACGCGACACATACACCTGCTTTGCCTCTCAATAGTGTTCTGGTGTTGAAAAGCATGTTATGAAGTCGGTATTTTGTGATTGTTGATAGGTCTATCCCCAGTGTCTATTACGTATCTCTGTTCTATTCTAACGTGAGAACAATATCTAATGTGCTAAAATGAGGGCTTGTAGTAATTATTATAGCATTTAGCGAAATGTATGACTTATGTCCTGAATATGTCGAGTATTTTGTACTTCGTAGCATTATTGACGGATACTTAGTGGTTATGGTATCCTTGCGTGCTGTGACACAGGAATGTCATAGTGTTTCTTCTACCTATCTTGCCAGGCCGCCCATACTCCCAGATAGAGCATAACAATCTGCTTCCTACCGGTGTCTCGATAATGGTCTTATAGTATTGAGGTTGGTGGTATGGCTTCTGGACTAGTAAAACAATTAATCCCCTCTTCTCGTTCGATCACGCTTCGGCCTGTTTCTACAACAGATGGCGATCTTTTATTCCACCTCTACGTGAGCACATGTGAAAATGAATTAGCCTGGGTTGATTGGGACAACGCAACCAAAGAATCTTTCTTGCAGATGCAGTTTCAAGCGCAGCAAACCCATTATCAAAGCTATTTTATCCACGACGATCATCACGTGATCGAGCTTGACGGGATGCCTATTGGCCGAATGTATCTCTCGTACAGCCCCGATGAAATTCGGTTACTTGATATTACACTTCTACCTGGCTATCGGAACCAAGGCATTGGAACAGCGCTACTGCAAGATGTGATCCATCAGGCAAAAGTGACCAAACGGCCTGTTCAGTTGTATGTGTTCAAAGACAACATGGGGGCATTTCGTTTCTATCAACGTCTGGGATTTACGCTCTGTGGAGATACGGGTGTGCATTTTGTGATGGAGTGGTCTTCAGCCTGCCTTTCTCCGTGACATCTCTGTCTGTACATAGATGAAAAAACACCCTCGATCTGTCTGATCGAGAGTGTCATTAACCGTACTGCGGTCTCTAGATGGGAGGGCTATCGTGCAATCATCGGTAGATAGACAGTGTTCGATGGTAATCGTGACTCATAGTTGATTGGTACATCATTACCGTTGATAAAGTTCAGAGTATTCTGTGCAGCATAGATATCTTCGGTAATGCCGGGGAAGACAGTTCCAAGTTCACCATTGCCAAATCGCCGCACAATCACTTCGCTGAGTACTTTGCGATAGTCGGTTGTGATGCGTAAATCTTGATCTTGATCCAAATCCTCGAGCCCTGGCCATTCGCCATAGAGCTTCCCACCATTGACATTGCCACCCAGGATCATCATCGCATTACCGTGACCATGGTCAGTACCACTACTAGCATTAGCACCAAGCCGTCGACCAAACTCGCTCATGACGACAACCGTAACTTTATTGTGATGGTTGGGCAAGTCGTTATAGAACGCGTGCAGACCACGCGAGAGAGTGTCGGTCAGCGATGCGAAGCGACCGGTTCCATCATTGCCCTGCCCATCGTGGGTGTCCCAGCCACCAAGATTGACCGTTGCGACCTGGAGCCCCATATCGAGTTTGATCATCTGGGCGACTGTTTGAAGTGATTTGCTAAAGCCGCCGCCAGGATATCCTTCGGGATACTCTGCGCCTGGTTCTGGCTCATAATCAAGCGACTCTTCCCTAAGTGTTTCGATGGTTTCAATCGTTCGTCGACCAGCATTCTGAACGGGACCATTCCCACCATAGAATTGCTTGAGTGTTTGGAACATGGTGTTATTGTCGTCGTTATTGTAGCGGCCATGTGCACTTAGACCATAGCTCTTGGAGTCGTTGACGGCAATAGCATCTCGGCTACCTAAAAGCGATGTCGGTGTCGATGAGTCAGCAGCCAGCACCGGGATATACCCATCTCCACCAAGCATGTCTAAGTGACGTGCAAGCCACCCAGAGGTGGTGCTCTTCTTCCCTGGTGTCCCAAGTTCCATATAGTCCATTGCATCAAAATGGCTCCGGGTATCATCATCGAGGCCACAAGCGTGGACAATAGCCAACTTCTGCTGGTCATATAGTTCTTTGAGTGGGGCCGCACTGGGATGCAAACCAAAGCTACTAGAGTTGCTGTAACTACCGTTCTTCGGATCGATCACGATGGCTTTGTTGTCACCGGTGGTGGGGAGCGCAAGCCGTTGTCGTGCACTTCGATAGATAGAGTTATCAAATGGTGATACTAAGCTCAACCCGTCGCAGCCACCGCGTAAGAAGACGACAACCAGGACTTCGCCATTGCCACCAGCTGCCTGTGCTGTGTCATGAAAAAACAAGTTTCCAATACTACCACCGGCCATTGCAGCAATTGCAGCGCTACATCCAGTTACAAATTGTCGACGTGAAACAGACATAGGTATATCCTCATTTACAGCTAATTTCAAAGTTCTGCTAAAACGTTACGTAAGTAGAGATGGACAAAACTGCTCTATTGCTCCAATTACCGTGTTTGAAACTCTGGCGATGAGGCCAATAACTGCACCATACTGCGAATGCGGTCTTCAAGTGCTTCTGGTTTGCCCCAATCCGGTGCACGTTCAGTTGGTTGGGGTGCCTTATTCACATCGCCACCCTGTGCCATAAATTCAATCAACCCTTGTCGTACAGTTGAACTAATTTCATATCCAAGTAGACGTGCGATCCATCCATCAACAATCTCAGTACACGACTTCTTCATGTCTGTTTGTCCGACCAGGTCGATGTTCACACCACCGCCCCAGCTTTGCGTCAAGACATATGGTAGATTCCAGCGTCGCAACATACCGTTCGTACTGACCCAGTAATCCATCGTGTCGGGGTAGCCAGTTGGTGCAGGGTACTCAAAGATCCAGTGACCTGTGTTTCCGACATTCCAGTTCATTCGATCCCAGTAATTGTCGTCAGTGGTATCGTTTTGTATGTCTGCATTGGTGGCTCGAAGATACGAAACGACTGTCTCAAATGGGCGCTTAATCTTTTTCCCCCATGTTGTTTTGAAAGCATTGGACTGGAGGATTACTCGAATGACTCGTCTAATCTGGTCTGGTGAATTGATGTGTTCCATCCAGGTGCTAACAGCAGCACTCACCACGCTTGATGGTGGGTTATCAGCAATGAGTCGACGACAGAGCTTGGTGCAAATATACTGGGCAGTACCAGGATGCCCGGCTAAGAGATCGAACACATCCCTACCATCTTGGAGTGCTGGTTGGTTCCGCTCAATATTGACATACCCATCAGGACTGAGCACTGTCTTGGGGTTCGTATCGTGCCAGTTTGCATGGTAATAGAAAGTACCATTGTCAGGAACATCATCCCCAAATTCACCACGACCATTGGCAATCGTCCATCCGGTCAGACAACGGGCAGCCTCATACACGTCTTCGTCAATGTATCCACGCACAAAGGTTTTACCATTGTATTCGACGGTCCCAATATTACGCCGATCATCATAGAACTTAAGATAGTTATCGGCGCCTAGCGTATGGAGTTCAAACAACTCACGGGCATAGTTCTCATTGCCACCTTCACCGCCGCCAGCTTTGTTAGTAACGTTGTTCAGGTAGAACATCATCGCTGCACTTTGTCCTACCTCCTCAAGAAAGGCGCGAAAGTTACCGAAACAGTTTCTTCGCATAATGCGATCATAAGCAGGCAAGGTGCTGGCAATCTCACTGCTCGACGGACCATTGACGTTAAAATGATTATGCCAGAATTCCACCATTACTTCCTGCAACTGGCGCTTGCTGTATACTGCGCGAATCCACGCGGCTGTCCGAACTTGATAGAAAGCCTGTTGCCGTTCACGAAACGTCATACCTCTGCGTTCCCACAGTTCCGGCATCGATTGATCAAGCAGATTCAATGGCCGTAGTTCATTGATGTCATCATACTTCACACGAAGACGAGCTTCTGACAGACGTGTATCGCAGTCACCATCATTGATAGCATCTGGATTGAGTTGTTCCTCGATATACGCATCTAACCCCATGGAGCGGACACGATCGATATCCCCAGGTCGTGGTCCATATCCCATACGATTCAGGGCGATGACTTCCGATGAAGGAACGGAAGAAATACTGATTTGTGAAGGTTGGACATCTGTCTGAGCAGTACTGGATCGTGAGTGAAAAGCGGTTGCTGCTCCAGCAGTGGTTGCGGTCAATGCTGCGCTCGTACCAATAAAGCGCCGTCGAGAACTAGCCATACATGATGCTCCTTAGTTATTTGTGATGTATGTACGGTAGTAATGCGATTACGAAAATAAAGAACAAAGTAATGATGTAATCAGCAATTACACCCATAATCGATCCACATTCAGTTAGCGGTAATAGCTGACAGTCGTAATAGGGAGGGTTGCAGTGTTATGGGAGTTGATACGCCATTGATACGACTCATAGATGAGACGATTACCTTGTGGTACGGTATGAAGGCTATCACTTTTAGTAATTGATATGTACTATATCTTCCCATAAATATTGTATAACCGAAATATATACCCTATCAGCGTACCAGCGTATTCCTACACTTGCCTATGGTCGTTTAGTCCTATCCTGACATTTGAAATTACTGTGACCTACCGTATCTATAGGTGAGGAGTCTGACGTGGGCTTGTCAGATACTATATGTCCACCTCGTCCTACAGTCCTCTTTTTTGTATTGCATCTTTCACGAGAAAAAGAGTACCATTGCCAAAGGGGAGTGTCTACGGGATTCTGCTCATCCCATACTCATCTTGTTTTTATATCGTAAATGCGTGTGTGAGAAAGGTATATTGTGGCTTTTAGAAAGCAGATGGTGATTTTATTATAGGAATGTGGTAGAGGAGGGTTTGTGCCAGGGTAGTTGCCGCTTTGTGCCAATTTAGCGACGCACAATGAGTGATAGGTATTGACGTTCCGCATCGGGTCCAAGGATTTGCGGCGTGCTCACTAGTCCGTCCATACCACGAAAACGCACCCAGAGGACGCGTGGGCTCGCTGATGACCAGCGCCAGGGTATTGGTTCGGTGATAGGGCGCCAGGGTGCGTTGGTGAATGCTGGTGTTGCGCCCACTTGTACTTCAATAGTGTCCATTTCAGATGTGTGAGAAAAAACAAGCGTGGCACCAGTCTCTGTTACTTGTTCTAACGTCACCTCAGGTTGTGGGGCCTCTATCAGTTCAATAGTTCTACTGATTGTGATGGCATTGTCAGCTCGGTCGAAGAAGCGTGCGGCCATGCTATACGTGCCAGTTGCGGATGGTAGCTCAAGCGTATAGCTATCGTAGTAGGGTTGAGGATCATCAAAGGTGCCATCAATGCCAAGCTGGACGCGCATAATGCCGCCGGCATCATCCATAGCATTGACATCGATCTCAAGTATCGAGGAGGTTGTACGTGATTGACTGGCATCTATTGGTGCTTCGCTACGTACAAGCGCTTCGATTTCCTCAGAGGCCAGTGCTCGTTCAAAGATAACGAAATCATCGATAACAGCATCACTGGCTCCGTAGCCAGTCACAAAATGCCCTAGCTCTAGTGTTTCGCCAACATCGTCAGGAAGCTCAACACCCTCTACTTGTGCTGCCACATCGCCGTTGATATACAGCGCTTTGCTTTGCTCTTCACGGTCCCAGGTCACAGCAAAATGATGGAGGCCTGGTTCAAGCGTATCTGGTGCAGTCAGATCGTTTCGACCTTGCTCGCCGCTTGCTGGTGTGGTCCAAAAGTTCCACCGTGGCGTATTGTCTGGTCCAAGCAGATCGCGGCGCAGGGACAGCGTGCCAGTATACACCGGATCGGCAAAGGGCGCTGCGCTGGCAGTAAAGAGGTAGTGACGATTGGTGCTGCTTGATGGATATGTCTCAGGCAATGTTGCCCAGAACGCGATGGTTCCGGCATCAACATGCATGTTTCCTTCAACAGGATAGGTCAGGCTTGCATCGCGGTTAACACGGACACCTGTGCCAAACGGGGTTTCCTCGTAGGTCGGTTCTCCAACAGTGGTTGGTGTGCCGATACCTATGTCCTGTAGCAGGGTCTCGTCAAAGCGTGCCAGGAATAGCACATCATCTTGTGGATTTACGGTCATTGTCGCATCGGGTGGCGTGGTATCGGGCGGCGCTGCATCGGGTGGCGTAAAGTTAAACTCACCAACCAGGCTGGAATGCCAGAGCCAGACACTGGCCTCGCAGCCTTCGTATGCTGCACAGGGATCGGGTCCAGGGCCATACCAACCATAGGGATCGACCTGTCGCCCATTGTGGCGGACTTCAAAGTGCAGATGTGGTGTGCCAACCACAAAGCCGGTATCGCCGCTGGTACCAATGACATCACCTGCACGTACCTGGACACTCTGATTTGTATCGACTTTCCCTTCAAAGATGGCAGAGAATTGATCGAGATGCCAGTACACCGTCTCATAACCGTTTGGATGAATGATGAGCACACCATTCCCTCGATGGGTGCGGGCATATGCCACGCCGTCTGCCGCTGCTCGAATGGGCGTGCCGATTGGCAGATCGGGGAAGTAATAATCATTCCCATCATGGCCATCATACTGCATACCGCCATGTCCCAGATAGTTCACAACAAAGCCATTGTCTGGTTCTCCTGTATCGACAGTTGGATACATGTGGTCGAAGTGTGCCAAATGCACGACCTCTACACCAGCGTCCCATGGTCGTTGCAAGAATCCTTCGGTTGCCGTTGGTTGATGGATGCGCTCATCTGGGAGTTGATTATCAAAATAGTCTTCAAATACTTCCACGAAACGTTTGATCGCATCGTGCCATTCTGCTTGTGTTCGCCCTTCGGCTAAAAAGCGTTGTATGGCAACTCCTTCAGGAGATTGTTGAATGTCGATAGTGCCAGTTGTGCCATCCGTAAACTGCACAGTGGGAGCCTTATCATAGGGGCCGAGCCCTGCCCGCAATTCACGACCGGCCCAGTCCATCTGTGCGCCAAAGCCGTCGGGGCCGGTTGGGCTAAAAGGTTGTCGTAGGGTCGCTGCGTCGACGTTGGATGTGCTGAGGAGACCGTTGGTGGCTTCAAGCAGTGCTAGCAAAATACGTGGACTGATGTCATAGTATGAACTGATTCCCTGAATCCATTCGGCAGCAGTATATGGCTCGTCCTCGTAGGATTTAAGTGGTCCTGGCTGTTCATCAAGAAATGCTTGGACACCCTCTTCAACCTGTGGTGTGGCCTGAACTTGAATAGCAGGTAAGATGGCCAGTATCCCGATTAGGATGATAAGAATAAAACGTAAGGGATGGTTCATCAGGTTGCTCCTCCCGCACAAGAATAGCATAGCGAAATGATACTAGCATGGGTTACAGGAGTGCGTCAACTGCATCAGTATTGCCAGAAGTCGACAAAATAAGGTTTTTTCAACATTTCTGTAACAATACGACAAAGATGTTGGTCCATAAAATCACACATAGCATCTTTGGTAAAGCTTGCACGTATTGAGATTGTACGTTAATGTAACTCTTACTTTGTTGGTATTGGGAACTACGCATGTCTGAGGTTTCAACAAACACACATACAATACCCCTTCTCGCCATCGTGGGCCCAACTGCGGTTGGCAAGACGGCACTATCTTTGACGCTGGCCCAGTCGCTTGCTGGTGAGATCGTCTCAGCCGACTCGCGACAAATCTATCGTGGTGTGGATATTGGCACGGCAAAACCAACGCTCGAAGAACGTGCCATGATCCCGCACCACCTGATCGATTTCGTTGATCCCGATGAAGAATACTCGCTGGCATTGTATAAGACTCAGGCGTCTACAGCAATCGAAGACATTGCGAAACGAGGGCGTTTACCACTCCTTGTTGGTGGAACGGGACAATACCTCGCGGCAGTGCTGCAGGGCTGGAGTATCCCCAGTGTGCCGCCCCAGCCAGCGTTCCGTGCTCAGCTTGAGCAGGAGGCCGATGAGCAGGGCGCGGAAGCGTTACACACACGATTGGCCAGCATCGATCCATCTGCCGCCGCCGCGATACCCGTTTCCAATGTGCGGCGGGTGATCCGTGCGCTTGAGGTCTACCATGTCACTGGTCAGCCAATCTCAGCGCAGCAGCAGAAACACCCACCACCCTATCAAACCAGAACGATCTGGCTGACGCTGCCGGCGGAACCCCTTTACCAACGCATTGATGATCGGGTTGATGCGATGATGGCAGCGGGACTCCTCGAAGAAGTGCAGGGTTTACTGGCGCATGGGTATACCTGGGATTTGCCCGCCATGTCAAGCCTGGGCTATCGGGAATTTCAACCTTATTTCGCTGGCACTGCTACCCGCGAAGAGGCTGTACAACGACTAAAGTTCAACACCCATGCGTTTGCACGTCGTCAGCGTTCGTGGTTTCGGCGCTTGCCAGAGGTGTTGCAACTGCCTGCCGACGCTCCCGATCTGCTTGAACGTGCGTTGGCGTGGTGGGATACGAGCGTATCTGATAAAGAATGACATGCATCATTGTTGAATAGAATGGCCAGAACATGAATATTCTTGTCACCGGAGGAACCGGATTTCTGGGCAGCCAACTTGCCCGTGCTCTGTTAGTACGAGATCATCGTGTCGTGGTGATGGGTCGCAATTTCGACCAGATACCTGATCTTGTGGCCACAGGGGCAAGGCCGCTCCATGCTGATCTACGAGATCGAAATGCCATAGTTGAAGCATGCCATGGAATGGAGGCCGTGTATCACATAGGAGCCTTTTCTGCGCCGTGGGGCAACCGACAGGATTTTTATGCGATCAATGTGCAGGGCACCGAGCATGTGATTGCCGGCTGTGAGAAGCATGGTGTGTCACGACTCATCAATGTTTCGTCGCCGAGTGTGCTCTTCAATGGCTATGACCAGACCAATCTCACCGATGCGGCTCCATATCCACCGCAGTTTACATCTGTCTATTCGGAAAGCAAGAAACTGGCAGAAGATCGTCTGAAAGCTGCCCAACAGCGCGGTCTGGCTACCGTTAATCTGCGCCCCAAGGCCATCTTTGGGCCAGGTGATACTGCGCTGTTGCCACGCCTGATCAAGGTCGCCCGTGCCGGTCGCCTCCCGCAGATCGGCGATGGGCGCAACCGTGTTGATCTCACCTATATCGACAACGTGGTGCATGCATTACTGCTAGCGCTTGATGCCCCTGCCGCAGTGGGAAATTCCTACACGATCACGAACGATGAACATCCGCTGTTGTGGGAGGTTATCCGCAAGGTGTTGCGCTCACTTGGCATCGCCGATAACCTGCGTGCTGTGCCCTATCAGGTGATGTGGGCGGCGGCACGCGCTATGGAGCAAGCTGCGCTGGTGACTCGCCGTGAACCGTTGCTGACGACCTACACCGTGGCCATTCTGTGTCGCACCCAGACCTACGACATCACCGCCGCCAAACAAGACCTGGGGTACCGTCCCGTGGTTTCGCTTGCTGACGGCATTGAACGAACGTTACAACATCTAAAGGGTGATTAGCTTTTTTCTGAAATAATGTGAGCGCTTATGTCCATGGTGACCTGTTATATTTTGGATACAGGCTATTGTACCGCTCATACGCACCACATCATGCAGGGTGGGGCACGAGAGGTCATAGCATGTCATTCGCTGGTGGCGCTTATCCACCACCCACATCGCGGTTGGGGACTCTGGGATACCGGCTACGCACCACGGATGCAGGACCTGACGCGCCGCTGGCCATGGTGGCTTCATGGTCAGATGACACCGCTGCACATTTTGTCTCAACTGGCGGTGGTCGCCCAACTCCCGCGCTTTGGCCTGACCGCTGGCGACATTCGCTGGATTGTGCTCTCGCATATGCATGCCGACCACATCGCCGGACTGCGTGATTTTCCGCACGCAACAATCTTTGTTACCGAGGCGGCGTATCGGAATGTGGCTCATCTGTCGGGCATCCAGGCCCTCCGCCGTGCTTTTATGCCTGACTTACTCCCGGCAGATTTTGTCGAGCGAGCAGTATGGATTAGCGATTTCAACGCGCCGCCGCTGCCTGGCCTTGGCGCGACGCACGATCTGTTTGGCGATGGCACGCTGCGGCTGGTCGATCTACCAGGGCATGCACGTGGACAGATCGGCATGCTTGTCACGACCGCAGAACGCCAGATTCTGTTGGCTGCCGACGGGGCCTGGATGACCCAGTCGATTCGTGAGCGCAGGTCACCCAGTCGTCTCACTGCACTGATCGTCGATGACTGGCAGGCCGTCCAGACCATGCTTGATCGATTGCATACCTTTGCGGTGGCATGTCCTGATGTTGCACTGATCCCGACACATTGCCCCGAAGCGTATGCACGTGAGGTCTAAAGCGCAACGGTTTTTGTTTTTTTAGCAAAACCGTTACGATTATGTACGAAGACAATTGTGTAGATGTTATGGGTTTAACCAATATACATATAAAGCACACGAAAGCTAAACAATGCGTGTAACGATTCTGGCACTTGGTTCGCGTGGTGATGTGCAGCCATTTATCTCACTTGGCCTCCGTCTACAGGTTGGTGGTTACGAGGTGCACTTGGCAGCTATCGAAGACTATGCCGACCTCGTGCGTCAATACGATTTGACTTTTGTGCCACTCATTGGCTCAGCCAGAGCGCTCGCCAACCCAGACGCCATTCAAGCAGCGTTGCGCGGTGGCCCACCGAAACTGGCACGCTATTTCTTCCGTGAAGTCGAGCCGCTGGCCGAGCGTTTGCTCCACGATTGCTGGCAGGCCGCTCGTGACAGTGATGCACTTGTCGTATCAACGTTGGGAATGTACCCGGCACTGCATCTGGTCGAGAAATGGCAGATTCCGTGGATGGTCGCGCACTTCCATCCATACGCGCCGCTGGCCATCGAACCGCATGGCTCCTTTCCACGAGCGCTGCGGATCGTGCCGGGATACAACCACTTCACCTACACGCTCGTTGATCATGTCTTTTCGCAGCTGCTTCGTCGGGCGTTCAATCGTGCGCGTCGGCGCTGGTTCGAATTGCCGCCGCTAAGTCCAGGGGAACTGTGGCAACGCACCCGGCAACCACCAGCTCTGTTTGGCTTTAGCCCCACCGTCGTGCCAGAACTTCAATCGCATCCAAATGTAACCGGCTACTGGTTTACCCAACGGCCTGCTGCGTGGCAACCACCAGCCGCGCTGGTCGATTTTCTCCGCGTCGGCCCACCACCAGTGATGGTCAGTTTTGGCAGTATGATGTTTGGGAAGCGTGGACAGACTATTACCGCTACCCTGGTTGAGGCACTCGCACGAAGTCAGCAGCGCGGTCTCATCTTTTGTGGATGGGGCGATCTGGCGCAGATAGCACTGCCTCCAACAGTTATGGCCGTCAATGAAATCCCGCACGACTGGTTGTTGCCCCAGGTCAAAGCGATCATCCATCATGGGGGAGCCGGGGTCACAGCAGCAGCGTTGCGGTATGGTGTACCAGCGATCACCGTTCCGTTTTTGGGTGATCAACTCTTCTGGGGGGAGCGTGTGGCTGCACTTGGCGCCGGATTACGTCCACTACCTCGACGGTATTTCAATGCTGAATCCTTGAGCAAAGCGATTGACATGGTGTGCGGACAAACGCCATTTCGCTACCATGCTGTGCGAATTGGTCAGCAGTTGGCATGCGAAGATGGTGTAGAATCTGCGTTCATGCTGCTTAAACAGACTGTGAAAGGCTAGGAGCATGACCCAACTACCCATCAAAATTGCCGGACTTGGTTCCTATTTGCCCGAACGTCGTGTGAATAGCGCAGAGCTTGCTGAGCGTTTTCACATTCCCCGCGAACAGATCGAACGGACGACTGGTGTATATGAACGTCGGTATGCGACTCACGAAACGACCGTCTCAATGGGTGCAGCAGCGGCCCGTGTCGCATTGGATCGCGCTGGTATGGATGTGGCCGATATCGATGCGATTATCGGAGCATCAATGGCACAACAGGCTATTCCCTGTACTGCTGCACTCTTGCAGCGCGAGCTTGGTGCTCCAGATGGTGGTAGCGCATGTTTTGATATCAACGCGACCTGCCTGAGTTTTCTCTTTGCCGTCCAAACCGCCGCGCAGATGATCGCTGCAGGTGTGTATCGCAATGTCTTGATCGTCAGTAGCGAGATTTCCTCGGCATCGCTCAATCCTGCGCAGTGGGAGAGTGCGGTGCTCTTTGGCGACGCTGCGGCTGCAATCGTACTCACGCGGAGCCAGCCCGAAGAGATCAGCGCGATCCGCTACACGCGTATGCAAACCTACAGTAGCGGTGCAGACTGGACCCGCTTGCTGGGTGGTGGCACATTGCACCATCCCAATGATCCGGCTACGCTGCCGGAAATGAATTTGTTTGAAATGAATGGCCCGGCGGTTTTTCGTTTTGCGCTCCGTGTTTTGCGTCCGTTTGTTGATGAGATGTGTACAGCGCTTGGTTGGGAGCGCGATGCGATCACCAAAGTCGTGCCGCATCAGGCTAGTCGGCATGGCCTCGAAATCGTGAGCACCCGACTCGAGTTTCGTGCTGAACAGGTGTATGCCAACCTCGCGTATCGTGGCAACTGTGTCGCTGCATCGATCCCGCTGGCGCTCTGCGAAGCTGTCGAGGAGCGACGCATCCAGCGCGGTGATCGGGTGTTGTTGCTTGGCACCGGTGCAGGCCTGACTCTGGGCGCAGTGGTGTTCGTGTTTTAGCGTATCGTTTTCCAGCCGTCGCCATGAATGGCTCGGCTAGGAGTGATGGTGATATCTGTGTAGCCAAGGGCTTAAGTCCGATGGCATCGTAATGGCGGGATGGAGCGTAAAATTCATTGCAACCAATCGATCCAGAAATAACCTTACCGATGGTACGTACCAGCTATCCATTGCAGCGGCGTATACTCAATGGCCACTGCTGGGAGTATATTGTTGCCGGCGATGGCGCTCCGGTATTGTTGGCGCTACCGGGCGGCCTGGCCGTTGCCGAGACCTCGTTTGGTTGGATCGCGACTTTTGCCCCCCAGTATCGTGTGCTGGCGCCCACTTATCCATCGACGATTGGCAGCATGGAAGAGCTTATTGCTGGGCTGGCGAGTCTGCTCGACGCAGAAGGAGTCGACACGATCAACGTTATTGGTGGCTCGTACAGTGGTCTGGTGGCGCAGTGTCTAGTGCGTACCATCCCGCAGCGCATCGAACAGTTGGTGTTGTCCGACACAGGTGTGCCACTGTCATCGCGGTGGTGGCGACATCGGACATATGCCACGCTCATTCGCGTCTTGCCAATGCCTGTAACGCGCTGGATCTTTCGGCAGGGGATGCGATCCTTCATCGCACCAATGCAGACGAATCGATACTTCTGGCATGAGCATTTCTTTCGTATCATCGCCCAACTCGACCGAGAGCGCTGTCTCAATCATCTGGCCATCTGGCAGGATTTTGACATGCACTATCGCTTTACACTTGACGATCTTGCCCTTTGGAATGGTGAGATATTGATCATCAACGCTGAACAGGACGGGATGTTTTCGCCACGGGAACAGCGCATTCTGCACACCCTCTACCCTCGCGCACACACATTAACTCTGGAGGAGGGCACCCATTGTGCGTCGTTATCACGTATGGACGATTACATTGCCGCAGCCAGTGTTTTTTTCAAGGGGAGTATCAATGCGTAGCAAGTATTTTTTTCTTATACTATGCGGAATATGGCTTATTGACCGTATCTGGAAACAGGGAGCTATCTGGCACTTTTTTCAGCGATCAACTCCACCG